>JACPVA010000030.1 GCA_016191995.1 Burkholderiales bacterium
CCGGGCGATGCCGCGGCGCCGGATCCCGCGGCGCCGGCCGCTGCGACGACCCAGGCCGCCGTCGGCCTGCGCGCGAGTGCCGAGTCCTGGGTCGAGGCGCGCGACGCCGACGGCCGCGTCGTCTTCTCGCGCACGCTGCGCGCGGGCGAGTCGGTCGAGCTCGACGCCGCGCCGCCGCTGCGGCTGACGATCGGCAACGCGGCGGCGACCGAGCTGACGCTGCGTGGCCAGCCGGTCGACCTCGCGCCGCACCTGAGCGGCAATGTCGCGCGCATCGAGTTGAAATGAAGCCCCCACGCTCACTGCGTTCGCTGCCCCCCGAGGGGGCGCTTGCTGCGGACCGGCAGAGCCGGATCCGCGCAAGGGCTTGGCTGGGTCCGTTTCATGCGGCGCGGGTGGCGTGGTCGCGCCATGGATGAAATGAAGCCCCCACGCTCACTGTGTTCGCTGCCCCCTAGGGGGCGCTTGCTGCGGACCGGCAAAGCCGGATCCGCGCAAGGGCTTGGCTGGGCTGGTTTCGTGCGTCGCGGGTCGCGCGAAGCACGGTGGAGCAACTGAAGTGAACGCCTTAGACCCCATGCCCGCCGCGTCCGACCGCGCAGCGCAGGGTGTCGCCGCGGCGGACCCGGCCTCGATCGAGATCGCTGCGCCGGCGCCGCGCCGCTCGCGCCAGGCACGTGTCGCCTGGGGCAGCCACGTCGTCACGGTCGGCGGCGACGCGCCGGTGCGCGTGCAGTCGATGACGAATACCGATACGGTGGACGCGATCGGCACCGCGATCCAGGTCAAGGAGCTGGCGGCCGCGGGGTCGGAGCTGGTGCGGATCACCGTCAATACGCCCGAGGCCGCCGAGGCCGTGCCGTATATCCGCGAGCAGCTCGACCGCATGGGGCTGGAGGTGCCGCTGGTCGGCGACTTCCATTACAACGGCCATCGGCTGCTGACCGACCATCCGGCGATGGCGCAGGCGCTGTCCAAGTACCGCATCAACCCGGGCAACGTCGGCAAGGGCGACAAGAAGGACCGCCAGTTCGCGATGATGATCGAGGCTGCGATGCGGCACGACCGCCCGGTCCGCATCGGCGTCAACTGGGGCAGCCTGGACCAGGAGCTGCTCGCGTCGATGATGGACGACAACGCCCGACGCCGCGAGCCCTGGGATGCGAGGCAGGTCATGGCTCAGGCGCTCGTGCAGTCGGCGCTGTCGTCGGCGGCGTACGCGCGCGAGCTCGGCATGGACCCGGACCAGATCATCATCAGCTGCAAGGTCAGCGGCGTGCAGGACCTGGTCACGGTCTACCGGGCGCTCGCCCGGCGCTGCGACCATGCGCTGCACCTCGGGCTGACCGAGGCCGGGATGGGGACCCAGGGCACGGTCGCCTCCAGCGTCGCGCTGGCGCTGCTGCTGCAGGAGGGCATCGGCGACACGATCCGCGTCAGCCTGACGCCGCAGCCCGGCGAGCCGCGCACGCAGGAGGTCGTGGTCGCGCGCGAGATCCTGCAGTCGCTCGGGCTGCGCCGCTTCAACCCGAGCGTGACCGCCTGCCCCGGCTGCGGCCGCACCACGAGCACGACCTTCCAGGAGCTGGCCAAGCAGATCGACGATTTCCTGCGCGCGCAGATGCCGCTGTGGAAGCGCCGCTACCCCGGAGTCGAGGCGCTGAAGGTCGCGGTCATGGGCTGCATCGTCAACGGCCCCGGCGAGAGCAAGCATGCCGACATCGGCATCAGCCTGCCGGGCACCGGCGAGGCGCCGGCGGCGCCGGTCTTCATCGACGGCGTGAAGGCGCTCACGCTGCGCGGCGACTCCATCGCGCAGGAGTTCCACGCCCTCGTCGAACGCTATGTCGAGCGCCGCTTCGGCGCTGCGACGGGCCCCGGCGCGGGCGACTGACGCGCGTCCGACCCCTTGCCGCCGCGCGCGCCTGCGCGGCCACCCACCCGCAACCCATGGCCGACCCGAACCGCGTCCCCCCGCCCGATCCCGCGCGCGACCGCGCCCCGCTGCAGGCGGTCAAGGGCATGAACGATATCCTGCCGCCGGCGTCGGCGCGCTGGGCCTGGCTCGAGGCGCGCGTGCGCGAGGTCATGCGCCGCTACGCCTACCACGAGGTGCGCACGCCGATCGTCGAGCCGACGCCGCTGTTCGTGCGCGGCCTCGGCGAGGTGACCGACATCGTCGAGAAGGAGATGTACTCCTTCGTCGACCGCCTGAACGGCGACGCGCTGTCGCTGCGGCCGGAGGCCACCGCCGGCGTCGTGCGCGCCGCGATCGAGCATGCGCTGCTGCGCGACGGCGGCAAGCGCCTGTTCTACCTGGGGCCGATGTTCCGCCACGAGCGCCCGCAGCGCGGGCGCTACCGGCAGTTCCACCAGGTCGGCGTCGAGGCGCTCGGTTTCGCCGGCCCGGACGTCGACGCCGAGGTCATCCTGATGGCGCGCGCGCTGTGGCAGGAGCTGGGGCTCGGCGAGCTGCGGCTCGAGCTCAACAGCCTCGGCCAGCCCGAGGAGCGGCGCGCGCACCGTGCGGCGCTGGTGGCGCACTTCGAGGCGCAGCGTGAGCAGCTCGACGCCGACGCGCAGCGCCGCCTGCACAGCAATCCGCTGCGCATCCTGGACAGCAAGAACCCGGCGATGCAGCCGCTCGTGGAGTCGGCGCCGAAGCTGCTGGACTACCTCGGCGCGGCGTCGCTCGCGCACCTGGACGCGGTGCGCGCGGTGCTCGATGCGGTCGGCCAGCCCTACCGCATCAACCCGCGCCTGGTGCGCGGCATGGACTACTACAACCTGACCGTCTTCGAGTGGGTCACCGACCGCCTCGGCGCGCAGGGCACGGTCTGCGGCGGCGGGCGCTACGACGGGCTGGTCGAGATGGTCGGCGGCAAGCCGGCGCCGGCGGTCGGCTGGGCGCTCGGGGTCGAGCGCGTGCTCGAGCTGCTGCAACACGACGGCGTCGAGCCGCCGGCCGAGGCGCCCGATGCCTATGCGATCGTCCCCGACGCGGCGGCGCTCGCGGTGGCCACGCGCGTGGCCGAGACGCTGCGCGGCGCCGGTGTGGCGGTCCAGCTGCACGCAGGCGGCGGCAGCATGAAGTCGCAGTTCCGGCGCGCCGACGCCTCGGGCGCGCGCTGGGCGCTGATCTTCGGTGCCGACGAGCTGGCGCGCGGCGAGGTCGCGCTCAAGCCGCTGCGCGACCCGGCCGCGGCGCAGCGCACGCACGCGCTGGCCGATGCCGCGGCCTGGGCACAGGCCCTTCGCAACGCATAATCGCCCGCCGCGCCGCAGCAGCGGCGACCGGCAAAACCCCACCGAGCGCCATGGCCACACCGCTGGACCTGCAGGAGCAGGAGCAACTCGACGCCCTGAAGTCGTTCTGGAAGCAGTACGGCAACCTGATCACCTGGGTGCTGACGCTGGCGCTGGCGGGCTTCGCGGCCTGGAACGGCTGGCAGTGGTACCAGCGCGACCAGGCGATGAAGGCCGGGGCGATCTACGACGAGCTCGACCGCGCGGCGCAGGCCGGTGAGCTCGAGCGCGCCGCGCGCGCCTTCGCCGACCTGCGCGAGCGCCATCCCGGCAGCACCTTTGCGAGCCACGCGGCGCTGCTGCTGGCCAGGCTGCAGGCCGACCAGCAGCAGTCCGAGGCGGCGCGCGCGAGCCTGGCCTGGGTGGTCGAGAAGTCCGGCGACGATGCGCTGCGCGCGGTCGCGCGGCTGCGGCTGGCCGGACTGCTGATCGACGCCGGTGAGCCCGACGCCGCGCTGCAGCAGCTCGGCGCGATCGCCGAGCCGGGATTCGAGGCGCTGGCGGCCGACCGCCGCGGCGACGCACTCGCTGCCCAGGGCAAGACGGCCGAGGCGCGCGCGGCCTGGGAGGCGGCGTGGAAGGGCATGGACGAGCGGCTGGACTACCGCCAGCTGGTCGAGGCCAAGCTGGCGGCGATCGGTGCCGCCCCGGCGGCCACCGCGGCGGAGGCGGCGCGATGAGCTTGCTGTCGGATTGGCCGCGGCGTGGCGCCGCGGCCGCCGGGCTGGCGCGCGGCGCGCGGGTGCGGCTCGCCCGGCGC
>JACPVA010000007.1 GCA_016191995.1 Burkholderiales bacterium
CGCCCGACGCCGCCGCCCTTCCCGCCGCGGGCGGCGGCTGGTGGCTGCAGCTCGGCGCCTTCCGCGACGCGGCCGGCGCGCAGCAGCTGCTGCGGCTGTTGCGCGCCGAGACCCCGTGGCTGGCCGGCCTGCTGCGCCCGCTCGGCGGCGGCGGCTGGACGCGCGTGCAGGCGGGCCCGTTCGCATCGCGGCCGGCAGCCGAGGACGCCGCAGCGCGCATCGCCGACGCGCTGCCGCTGCAGCCGCTGGTGCTGGCGCCGCGCTGAGCTGCGCGCGGCGCATCGGCCGTCGCTGCAAGGTGGCGGAGCGACGGCGTGACGACGCGACCGCCTGCGCCGCGGCGGCGCGGCCGCGCTCAGAAATCCGGCAGCTGGCGCACGAAGGCGTTCGCGTGCCCGACCAGCTTGGCGCGCAGCGCGTCGCGCACCCCGGCCAGCACGCCGGTGTCGATCGCGACGCGCGCCGCGCTGTGCCGCAGCGTCACGTCGCTCGCCACGCCCTTGAAGAACAGCACCTGCGTCAGCGTGCTGCGCGCCTCGAGCGCGAAGGCCATCAGCGCGACCTCCAGCGCCCCGCCGGCGGTCGGCTCGACGGCGCCGACCTGGAAGCGCGCGCTGCGCGCATGCCGGGTCTCGCGGTCGAACAGCGTCATCCACGGGCTGTCGGCCTCCATGCCGCGCAACGCCTCCAGCGTGCTCGTGACCAGCGCCAGCGTCGCCGGCGCCGGGCCGAGCAGCGTCGCGGCGACCTTCAGGATCGCCTCGTGCGCGCTGAAGCGCTGCCCGCTCTCGACATAGACCGAGAAGCTGCGGTCGTGCACCGCCCAGCCGATCTGCGCCAGGGTGTCGAAGTAGGCGTCGTACCAGTCGAACAGGCGCTCGGCGTCGGGCACCTTGCGCCGCGCGACGAGCTGCGCCAGCAGCGAGCTGTGCATCAGGTCCTGCCGCCAGTCGGCGCCGACCCCGGGCGCGAAGCTCAGCAGCTCGCCGCCGACGACCGCCGCCTGCGCGCGCGTCTCGTCGAGCACAGGTGCCGGCGCCGGCGCGGCCGCGGGCGTGGCGCCGCCACGGCGGCGCGTCGCCGGGCGCCGCGGCAATTCGGCCGTCTCGACGAACTTCAGCGCGCTGGCGGCAGTGACGCGGGGGGATCGGGGCATGGCCTGGCCTTTCACGGCGGCGCCGCGGGCCGGCACCGAGGGGTGGGGAGCTGCGGCGCGCCGTCGCGCGCCGAGCTGCGATCACACCACAGCCTGCACCGCCGCCTATCCCTAATTCTGGGGAGGCGGGGCCGAGCGCCGGGACCTTGCGAGGGCCTTGCGTTGCCACGATGCGGTTTTGGGCCGATGCTCGGGGTTCGGGGCGTCGCAGGCCCCGAGCCGCCCGGCAGGGCAAGCCGTCGCAGGAGGCCCCGTGAGCACTGACAAGATCGTCTTTCTCGTCCCCGGCCAGGCCGTGGCCCGCCGCGGTGGCGACGGCGCGGCCGCCGCGGCGGCCGGCGGCCTCGACGGCTTGGACGCCGAACTGCTCAGCGCGGTCCGCATCGGTGCGCGGCGCGCCGGGGCGGAGACGCTGCGCGTCGAGGCGGAGCCGGACAAGGACCTGGTCGTCCTCGACCTGGCCGGCGGGCCGTCGCTGGTGCTGCACCCGCAGACCGCGTACGAGCTGATGCGCGGCCAGGGCACGGCCGCGCGCAGCGCCACGCCGCCCAAGGGCGAGGTCGAAGTCCCGGCGACGCTGCGCTGGCGCGGGCTGGAGCAGGCGGCGCCGACGCGCAGCCGCGGCTTCCTCGGCGACGTGCTGCTGCGCGGCCTGCAGGTGCTGCGACCGAAGGCGGTGCAGCTGGCCGCCGACAAGCTGCGCGAGCTGATCGACGGCCAGGTCAGCCCTGGCCTGTACCGGCTCGCGCGCGGCACGCTGGCGAGCCTGAAGCAGGCTCCGCAGGCCGGCGACGAGGACCTGGCGCGCGCCGCCGACGGCCCGCTGCTGGTGCTGCTGCACGGCACCTTCGTCGATACCGCGAGCACCTTCGGCAAGCTGTGGGCCGAGCAGCCCGGCGCGGTGCAGCGCCTGTTCGAGCATTACCGCGACCGCATCTTCGCCTTCGATCACCCGACCGTCGGCGCGAGCCCGATCGACAACGCGCTCGCGCTGGTGCGCGCGCTGCAGGGCGCGCCGCGCGGAGCCCGGCTGCACCTGGCGACGCACTCGCGCGGCGGGCTGGTGGCCGAGGTGCTGGCGCGCGTATGCGGGCAGCAAGGCCGGATCGACGCCGACGAGCTGGCGCCCTTCGCCGACCCCGCCGAGCGGCAGGCGCTGGGCGAGCTCGCGCAGATCGTGCGCGAGCGCGAGCTGGTCGTCGAGCGCGTCGTCCGCGTCGCCTGCCCGGCGCGCGGCACGCTGCTGGCCTCGGGGCGGCTGGACGCCTACCTGTCGGTGCTGAAGTGGACGCTCGAACTGACGCGCGTGCCGGTCGCGCCGCAGCTGGTCGGTTTCCTCGCCGAGGTGGCACGCCAGCGCCACGACCCGGCCCAGATGCCGGGGCTGGCGGCGATGCTGCCGGGCAGCCCGCTCGTGCAGTGGCTCAACCGCGCCGCGGCGACCGACGACGGCGCGATCGCCGGCGAGCTGCGCGTCGTCGCCGGTGACCTGCAAGGCGACTCGCTCGGCAGCTGGGTCAAGACGCTGCTGGCCGATGCCTTCTTCTGGACCGACAACGATCTGGTCGTGCAGACGCGCTCGATGTACGGCGGCACGCCGCGCGCCGGCGGCGCGAGCTTCGTGCTCGACCAGGGCGGGCGCAGCACGCACTTCGGCTACTTCGCGAACCCGCGCAGCGCGAATGCGGTGGTCGACGCGCTGGTGCTGGACCGCCCGCCGGGATTCCGCAGCATCGGCCCGCTTTCGTGGTCCGGCGCCGACAGCTCGGGGCTGCGCGCCTCGCGCCGGCCGCTCGACGCGCCGCCGCCCGAGCAGCGGCCGGCGGTCTTCCTGCTGCCCGGCATCCTCGGCAGCCATCTGGCCGAGGGCGGCAAGCGGATCTGGCTGAGCTGGCGGCTCGTCGGCGGGCTGCCGCGCCTGCGCTGGCGCGGCGACGCGTCCGAGCGCGACGGCAAGGTCCGGCCCGATGCACCGATCGGCATGTTCTACGACGACCTGGCGGCGCACCTGGCCGCCAGCCACGAGGTGATCCCGTTCGCCTTCGACTGGCGGCGCCCGATCGAGGACGAGGCCGCGCGGCTGGCCGAGGCCGTCGCACGCGAGCTCACGCTGCGCGACGGCACGCGCCAGCCGGTGCGGCTGCTCGCGCACTCGATGGGCGGCGTGGTCGCACGCACGATGCAGATCGTCGCCCCCGCGGTCTGGGACCGGATGATGGCGCGCGACGGCGCGCGGCTGCTGATGCTGGGCACGCCGAACGCCGGGTCGTGGGCGCCGATGCAGGTGCTGTCGGGCGACGACGGCTTCGGCAATGCGCTGGCCGCGTTCGGCGCGCCGTTCCAGGACCATGAGGCGCGCCAGATCATGGCCGCGATGCCGGGCTTCGTCCAGCTCCAGGCCGCCCTGCCGGACGAGCGCATGAAGCTCGACCAGGCGTCGACCTGGCAGGAGCTCGCCGACAAGGACCTGGCCGCGGTGCGCGAGGCCAACTGGTGGCACACGCTGGGCTTCGGCGGCGACCCGCAGCAGGCGCTGGCGCCGTACCGCTGGGGCGTGCCGCCGCAGGAGGTGCTGGACCGCGCGCGCGCGCTGCGCGACAAGCTCGACCACCAGCGCGACAAGCTGCTGCCGGCCTTCGCCGACCGGCTGCTGCTGGTGACCGGGCGCGCGCGCTTCACGCCCGACGGCTTCGAGTGGACCGATCGGGGGCTGGCCTACCGCAATGCGGTCGACGGCGGCGATGGCCGCGTCACGCTGGCCAGCGCGATGCTGCCCGGCGTGCGCAGCTGGGTCGTGCGCTGCGACCATGGCCAGCTACCCGACGAGGCCTCGGCCTTCGACGCCTATGTCGATCTGCTGCAGCGCGGCGACACGACGCGGCTCGACCGCCTCGGCGCAGCGCGACGCGGTGGCGAGCCGTCGGGCGCCGCCGACCGGGAGCCGGCGCATGTCCTGGCGCGACCGTCGCGCGGCCAGGGCCCGGCGGCGGCACGCGCAGTCGAGGACGCCGCCGGTCTGCTCGCCGCACCCGAGGCCGAGGCCGGCGCCGCCCCCGCCGACGGGCAGGCGCTGCAGGTCGCCGTCGTCAACGGCGACCTGACCTTCGTGCGCCAGCCGATGCTCGTCGGCCATTACCGGACGACCTCGCTGACCGGCACCGAGCGTGTCGTCGACCGCATGCTCGGCGGCACGATGGGCGTGGCGCTGGCCGCCGGGCTGTATCCGGACGAGCTGCACCGGCACCAGGTCTTCGTCAATACGCAGGCGGCGCCGGACAACCCGTTCCAGGCCCCGCGGCCGGAGGCCGTCATCGTCGTCGGACTCGGCGACGAGGGCTTCCTGAAGTCGCCGCAGCTCGCCGACGCGGTGCGCCAGGCGACACTCGCCTGGTGCCAGCGACTGGCGGAGCGGCCGGACGCCCCGGCCGGATTCGACCTGGCCGCGACGCTGCTGGGCAGCGGCGGGCTCGGCATCTCGCCCGGGGATGCCGCGTGCGCGATCGCGCGCGGCGTCGCCGAGGCGGCCGAGATCGTCCGCAAGGGCAACGAGGCACGGCGCGACGCCGCCGAGCGCGCGCGCGACCGCGGCCAGAACGGCGCGGGCGCACCGCTGGCCGACCCCGATTACCTCGCCTGGCCGCTGCCGACCCGGCTGACGCTGGTCGAGCTCTACCTCGAGCGCGCCTCGGACGCCTGGCGATCGCTGCAGATCCAGGCCGGCGCGATGCCGGGGCGGTTCACGATCGCGGCCACCGTCGCCGCCGGCACCGGGCCGCTGCGGCGGCAGGTCGACACCGCTTACCGCGGCATCGACTACGACCTCGTGATCGCCGAGATGCCGGCCGGCGAGCAGGGCAGCATCCGCTACCGGGTCGACACCCGGCGCGCGCGCGCCGAGCTGAATTCGGTCGCGACCCAGGGCCGGCTGGTGCGCCAGCTGCTGCACCGCGCGGCGCAGGCCGACGAGGAGGACAAGCGCATCGGCTGCACGCTGTTCCAGCTCCTGGTGCCGCAGGAGATGGAGGTGCATCTGGCCGGCAGCGAGCGCATGGTGCTGGAACTCGACGAGCGCGCGGCCGAGATCCCCTGGGAGCTGCTGCAGCCGCCATCCGACCACGGGCGCCGGCAGCGGCCATGGGCGATCCGCACGCGGCTGCTGCGCAAGCTGCGCAAGACAAGGATGCGCGCGCGGCCGCAGGATGCCGGCGCCGACGACCAGGTTCTCGTGATCGGCGAGCCGCTGCTGAGCGACGTTCGCTACGAGGCGCTGCCTGGGGCCAAGGCCGAGGCCGAGGTGGTCGCGGCCAAGCTGCGCGGGCCGCAGGGTGTCGACCCGTCGCAGGTCGAGCTGCTGGTGCAGCAGGATGCGCAGGCGATCCTGAATACGCTGTTCTGCGGCCGCTGGCGCATCGTCCACATCGCCGGCCATGGCGAGCCGGGGCGCGAAGGCGGGGTCGTGATGTCCGACGGCAGCTTCCTCGGCCCGCGCGAGATCGCGCAGATGCGGATCGTGCCCGAGCTGGTGTTCGTCAACTGCTGCCACCTGGCGGCGCGCGACGCCCCGAAGCCGCCGGTCGGCCGCCAGCCGCTGGACCTGCCGGCGTTCGCGGCCAGCGTCGCCGATGCGCTGATCGAGGCCGGTGTGCGCTGCGTGATCGCCGCCGGCTGGGCGGTCGACGATCTCGATGCCCAGAACTTCGCGACCACGCTGTACGACGCGCTGCTCGCCGGGCGGCCCTTCATCGACGCTGTCGCGCAGGCGCGCGAAGCGGCCTGGGGCGACGGCGAGTCCAGCAACACCTGGGCCGCCTACCAGTGCTACGGCGACCCGAACTGGGTCTTCCGGCGTCGCACCGGCGACGCCCAGACCGGCCACGGGGACCCGATCCGCGAGGAGTACGAGGGCATCTCCTCGCCGCTCGGGTTGGCGCTGGCGCTGGAGAAGCTGGCGGTGCAGTTGCGTCACCAGGGTGGCGACGGCGGCACGCGGGTCGACCATATCCGCCACCTCGAAGCTCGCTTCGGCGCGCTGTGGGGCGGCATGGGCGCGGTCGCCGAGGCCTTCGGGCTGGCGTATGCCGAGTCGGGGTCGCGCCAGCGCGAGCGCGCGGTGGCCTGGTACGCGCAGGCGGTGCAGGCGGCAGACGGCAGCGCATCGATCAAGGCCGTCGAGCAGTGGCTGAACCAGCGTGTTCGGCTGGCGGTCGACCGCATCGAGGGGCTGCTCGATCAGGACCTGGCGAAGGCGGGCAAGGTCGGCCAGGCCGAGCGCGAACGCGCGCTCGATGCGGCGCGCGACGAGATCGACGATGCACGCAGGCGGCTCGAGGGCATCACCGCGGTGCCGACGCTCGAGCGGCTGATGCTGTGCGGATCGGCGTGCAAGCACCTGGCGATCGTCGCCGCGCTGAAGGGCGACGACGGGGCCGCCGCCGAGGCGCGGCAGCGTTCAGCCGACTGGTACGAGAAGGCCGAGCGCTTCGCGATCGAGCAGCGGCTGCCGGACCTGTTCTACCCGGCGCAGAACCGCATGGCCACGGCGCTGGCGAGCCACCCCGGCGGCGCCGGCTGGCGCGGCTTCGACCCCGAGGTCGTCGCCCGCGCACGCGCCAGCGTGCGGCAGAAGATGCAGGACGACCCCGACTTCTGGTGCATGGTCGCGGCGATCGAGATCGACGCCTTCGAGGCGGCGGCCAAGGGCGGTCTCGGCGAGGGCGGCCTCGCCGCGGCCCTGCCCGGGCTCGCGCAGCGCGCGGCCGATCTGCAGGCACGCATGCCGGCGCCGAAGTCCTGGGATTCGACGGCGCGCACCGCGCGCTATGCGCTGGAGGGATGGGCCGAGCCGGCCGTGGACGACGATGCGGGCCGCCGGCGCGAGCGCGAGGCGGTCGCGGCCTGGATCGCGCTGCTGGAGGGCTACGCCGGGCGCAAGGTGCTGCCGGCCTGAGCGAGCAGGGCGCGGGGCCGAGCCGCGGACCTGCGCCGAGGTGGACGTCGGTCGTGATCCGGGGCGCGACCCCGGATCACGAGCGTCAGCCCATCGTCGCCAGCGCCGCCAGCACGTGGCAGCCGCTGCCGGCGAGCACCGCGAGGTGCCAGACGAAGTGCGCGAAGCGCAGGCGGTCGTCGGCGAGGTAGAAAGCTGCCCCGAGCGTATAGGCCGCGCCGCCGGCGAGCAGCCAGGGCACGGCCGCGCCGCTGCGCGCCGCCAGCGGGCCGAGCAGCGCCAGCGCCATCCAGCCCAGCGCGCAGTACAGCAGCGTCGAGACCAGCCGGTGCTGCAGCCGGCCGCGGAACTTGCATCCCGCGCCGATCAGCGCCACGCCCCACACCCCGGCCAGCAGCGGCTCGCCGATGCCGCCGTGCAGCGGGCCGAGCGCGAACGGCGTATAGCTGCCGGCGATGAAGACGAAGATGCTCGCGTGGTCGAGCCGGCGTGCCCAGTCCTTGGCGCGGCCCTCGGGCAGCGCGTGGTAAACCATCGACGCCGCATAGACGAGGATCGCGGCCAGGCAGAAGACCGCGATCCCGAATGCCGCCAGCGCGCCGCCGCGCTGCGCCGCGTGGTCCGACAGCAGCGGCCAGGCGGCGGCGGCGGCGACGAAGCCGATGCCGTGGCTGAGCGTGTTGAGCCGCTCCTCGGCGGCGGACTGCGGCCTGCGCTCGGCGGGCGGGATCCCGCCGGCGAGCGCGCGCGCGCGGCGTGCGAGCGCGACGGCGCGCGACCGGCGGCCATCGTGCCGATCGGCACCGGCCGGCACCGGCTGCGCGGCGCGAGGGCTGCGCGCCGTCCGAGGCGCTGGAGGCGCCAGCGGCGTCAAGGGTGCCAGTTGCGTCAAAGGCGCGAGAGGCGCCGCGGCCGAGGCGGCGAAACCCGAGGCGTCGCCGCCGGGCGCGATGCGTCCTGCGCCGCCGCCTTGGCCGGCTTGCCAGGGGAATCGCAGCCTCGAGCCCATGCTTCATTCTCGGCAGCGCGGGCGCGCGCCGCACCCCCTCGTCAGGGGACGCAAGCCCCCCTGCGTGAGGGGGTTCACATGCATGCGCGCGGGCGGTGCGAGGGATTTGTCACGGGTCGTCAATTCGCGTCAGCGCGTGTTGACGACGGTGGCAGACTCGCCACGGATCCGGCCGCGCCGACGGCGCCGGCCGCTCGCCACCCGACCCCGCCGATGCGCAGACCTTTCGACACGATCGAGGACAGCAACCGCAGCCGCAACCCGAGCCTGCACGAGGTCTCGGACCCGGCGCGCCGGCGCGTGTTGCGGCTGACGATGGGCGGCGCCGCCGCCGCGATCTACGGCGCGCTGCCGGCGGCGCTGCTGCCCGGCTGCACGGCACCCGGCGCCGGCCCGCGCGGCGCACCGCCACGGCTGGGCTTCGCCGGCGTGCCGCCGTCGCGCGCGGACCGGCTCGTCGTCCCCGACGGTTATCTCGCCCAGGTGCTGGCGCCTTGGGGCGATCCGGTCGGCATCGCCGGCGCGATGCCGGCGTGGCGGCCCGACGCCTCCGACACCGCCGCCGAGCAGGCGCTGCAGCTCGGCATGCATCACGACGCTGTGCAATACCTGCCGCTGGACGGCTCGCGCCGCGGGCTGCTCGTGATCAACCACGAGTACACCGACGACGAGCTGCTGTTCGCCGACGGCAGCGCGGACTGGAGCCCGGCCAAGACCGCGAAGTCGCAGGCCGCGCACGGGGTGTCGGTGATCGAGGTCGCGCTGGGCGGCGGCGGATGGCGCATCGTGCGGCCGTCGCCGCATGCGCGCCGCATCACCGCCGCCACCCCGCTGGCGGTCGGCGGCCCGGCCGCCGGGCATGCGCTGCTGCGCGCCGCGGCCGACCCCGCCGGCAGGCGCGTGCGGGGCACGCTCAACGACTGCGCCAGCGGCCTGACGCCGTGGGGCACGGTGCTGATCGGCGAGGAGAACTTCGCCGGCTACTTCCGCGGCGCCGAGGCGCCGACGCCCGACCAGCGGCGCTGGGGGCTGCGCGCGGACAGCTGGGCCCGATGGTGGGCGACCGACGAGCGCTTCGACGCGCGCCGGCATCCGAACGAGTTCCACCGCTTCGGCTGGATCGTCGAGCTCGACCCGCTGGACCCGGCGAGCACGCCGGTCAAGCGGACCGCGCTCGGCCGCGCCGCGCACGAGGGGGCCTGGGTCGCGGTCACGCGCGACGGCCGCGCGGTGGTCTACAGCGGCGAGGATGCGGCGTTCGAGTACCTCTACAAGTTCGTCAGCCGCGACCGCATCGCCGGCGGCGGCGCGCGCGCCAACCGCGGGCTGCTGGACCACGGCACGCTGCATGTCGCGCGCTTCGACGCCGACGGCCGCGGGCGCTGGCTGCCGCTGGTGCACGGCCAGGGGCCGCTGACGCCGGCGAACGGCTTCGCCGACCAGGGCGAGGTGCTGGTCAGGACGCGCCAGGCGAGCGACCTGCTCGGCGCGACGCCGATGGACCGCCCTGAGTGGCTCGCGATCGACCCCCGATCGGGCAGCGTCTACTGCACGCTGACGAACAACCGCGCGCGCGGCGCCGCCGGCCGGCCCGGCGTCGACGGCGCGAATCCGCGCGCGAACAACACGATGGGCCACATCGTGCGCTGGCAGGAGGGTGACGGCGAGGGCGGCGACTTCGACGCGACCGCATTCCGCTGGGAACATTTCGTGCTCGCCGGCGACCCGGCCAACGAGCGGCCCGAGGCGCGCGGCGATACGCGCGGCGACTTCTTCGGCTGCCCGGACGGCCTCGCCTTCGACCCGCGCGGGCTGCTGTGGATCCAAACCGATGTCGGCAGCTCGCAGCTGCTGCACGGCGAGCACGCGCGGCTCGGCAACAACCAGATGCTCGCCTGCGACGTCGACACCGGCGAGGTCCGGCGCTTCCTCACCGGCCCGGTGGGCTGCGAGGTCACCGGCGCCGCCTTCACCCCCGACGCGACGACGCTGTTCGTCGACATCCAGCACCCGGGCGAAGCCCCGCAGGGCCGCAGCGACCCGTCCGACCCGACGCGATGGTCGCGCTGGCCCGACGGCGACCATGCGCAACGGCCGCGCTCGGCGACGGTGGCGATCCGGCGCCTGGATGGCGGGCCGATCGGGAGCTGACGGGCGCTGGACACGGCGCCAGTCGCAGCGACCGTTGCAGCACCCGCGGCGGCGAATGCTGCCGCGACGGCCGCAGCTGCCGCAGCGTCCGCCAGCGCGTCCGCGGCGCGCCTACACTGCCGGCCATGGAGCACCCCGTCATCGCCTTCGTCGGCGGCGGCCACATGGCCGGCGCGCTCATCGGCGGCCTGCTGCGCAGCGGGCACCCGGCGGCGTCGATCCGCGCCGTCGAGCCGGCGCCGGCGCGGCGCGACCGGCTCGCGGCCGACTTCGGCGTCGCCGCGCAGCCGGCCGCCGACGCACGGCTGCGCGAGGCCGCGATCGTCGTCTGGGCGGTCAAGCCGCAGAGCTTCGGCGACGCCGCACCGCCCTGCGCAACCTACGTCGCGCGCGCGCTGCAGCTCAGCGTGATGGCCGGCGTGCGCAGCGACGCCGTCGCACGCGCCAGCGGCAGCGAGCGCGTCGTGCGCGCGATGCCGAACACCCCGGCGCTGATCGGCCAGGGCATCGCCGGGCTGTATGCACGGCCTGCGGTCGACGCCGGCGAGCGCGCCGCGATCGAGCGCCTGCTGGCGCCGACCGGCGCCACGATCTGGGTCGCGCGCGAGGCCGACCTCGACGCCGTCACCGCGCTGTCCGGGTCCGGCCCGGCCTATGTCTTCTACCTGATCGAGGCGATGATGACGGCGGCACGCGAGATGGGGCTGGACGACGTGCAGGGGCGCGCGCTGGCGCAGGCGACGGTGGCCGGTGCGGCGGCGCTGGCGATGCAGTCGGCCGAGTCGCCGGCGACGCTGCGCGCCCAGGTGACCTCGCCCGGCGGCACGACGCACGCGGCGATCAGCGCGCTGGAGGCGGCCGGCGTCGGCGCGGCGATCGTCGCCGCGATCCGCGCCGCCGAGCAGCGCGCGCGCGAGCTCGGCGACGCCTTCGGCTGATGCGGGCCGGGCGCACTTCGCTTGGAGATCGCCGGCCCCGGCGCGCGCGGGCGGAATATCGCCTCGACCCGGCAGCCGCCGTGGAGCGGGGCGGTGCCCCGATTCACGGAAGTCAGCGCAGCGCGAAGTCCGCCGCCACGCCGGCGAAGACCGCGAACCCGACCCAGTGATTCGCGCGAAAGGCCTTGAAGCAGCCGTCGCGCGAGCGGTCGCGGATCAGCGTCCAGTGCCAGGCCGCCTGCAGCGCCGCGGCCGCGATGCCGAGCAGGTAGACGCCACCCAGCCCCAGGCTGCGCCCGAGCAGCGCCCAGCTCAGCAGGTAGGCGGCGTAGAAGCCCATCACCGCCGGCACGTCGTAGCGACCGAGCGTGATCGCCGAGGTCTTCATGCCGACCTTCAGGTCGTCGTCGCGGTCGACCATCGCATATTCGGTGTCGTAGGCCAGCACCCAGAACAGGTTGCCGGCGAGCAGCGCCCAGGCCTGCGGCGGCACCGCATCGGCGAGGGCCTGCCACGACGCGTCGCGCGCGCCGAGCACGGCGGCGAAGGCCATCGGGACGCCGAAGCTGAACGCGATGCCGAGCACCGCCTGCGGCATCGAGACATGGCGCTTGGCCAGCGGGTAGACGAGCGTGATCGACAGCCCGGCGAAGGACAGCCAGATCGTCGGCGGGTTGGTCGTCAGCACGAGCGCGAACGCGGCCAGCGCCAGCACCGCGCCGACGAGCAGCGCCTCGCGCACCGGCAGCTCGCCGGTGGTGACCGGGCGGCGCGCGGTGCGCTGGACATGGCGGTCGAAGTCGCGGTCGGCGACATCGTTGACGGTGCAGCCGGCGCTGCGCATCAGGATCGTGCCGAGCACGAAGACGACGAGCAGATGCCAGCCCGGGAAGCCGTCGGCGGCGATCCACAGCGCCGACAACCCCGGCCACAGCAGCAACAGCCAGCCGGCCGGGCGGTCCCAGCGGATCAGGTCCAGGTAGACCGCGAGCCGCGGGCGCGGCCGCGGCGCGGTGGCGGCGGACATGCGCCGGATTATCCGGCGCGAAGGCGCGGTGCGGAATGCTGCGGCCCGGCCGCGGCGCGCGAGCGGCGCACAGGCGGCGCGGCAAGCGCGCCGGCGAGCGCCCTGGAGCGCGCCCCCGCGCGGCGTGGGCGCGGCGGCCGCGTCAGGCCAGCTTGGCCAGCGTCCCGGTGGCCTCGGCCAGCAGGTAGTAGACCGTGACGCGGCTCTTGCGGTTGTTGCCCTTCATCTTCTCGGCCACCGACTTCAGCGCCGTCTCGGCGGCATCGGCGGCCAAGCCGAGCTTCTTGGCCGCGAAGCCGTCGCGCACGGTGGCGATCTCCTTGCCGTCGCTGAGCGCGACGACCGCCGAGTCCGGGTTGCGCAGCGCGATGCCGCAGTACTTGACGATCGCCGCGACCGCGGCCTGGTTGACGTTGCTCGTGTACTTGGCGATGTCGGCGGCGTAGTCGCTCATGGGCCCTCCTGGCAGGCGGTTGCGGGATGGGCCGGAGCATGGCACGGCGCGCAGCCGGGCACCATCGGGTCGCCCCGCGGGTACGGGTCGGGGTTTCCCGGATCCGGCGCCCTGCGGTCGGGCTCGGGCACCGCGCGCGGCTCCTGCGCGCCGGGACCGGGCGCCGCGGCAGCCGCGCTCAGCCGTCGATCCGCTGCTGGAAGACCAAGCCCGCGTGCTCGCGCAGCGCGTGGAAGCGGATCTTCGGCCAGTTGTCCTGCATCGCGCGCAGCTCGCCGGCATATTCCAGCAGCACGCAGGGCGCGTCGACCGCGTCCAGCGCGACCCGGTGCGCGTTGGCGTCGACGAATCGCTGCAGCTCGCGCGCGCCGCCGTCCTCGTCCGCGCAGGTCACCCAGCGCGCGACGTTGTAGCGCGCGGGTTGCACGCGCGCCCGGACCCCGTACTCGTGCTCGAGCCGGTGCGCGACGACCTCGAACTGCAGCTGCCCGACCGCACCGAGCAGCAGCACGCCGCCGGCCACCGGGCGGAAGACCTGGATCGCGCCCTCCTCGCCGAGCTGGGTCAGCCCGGCGCGCAGCTGCTTGGTCTTCAGCGGGTCGGCGACCTCGACCATGCGGAACATCTCGGGGGCGAAGAACGGCAGCCCGGTGAACTGCAGCGCCTCGCCCTCGGTCAGCGTGTCGCCGAGCTGCAGCACGCCGTGGTTGGGCAGGCCGATGATGTCGCCGGCATAGGCCTCGTCGAGCAGCTCGCGGCGCTGGCTGAGGAAGCTGACGACGGTATTCGGCCGCAGCTCCTTGCCGCTGCGCGCGACCTTCAGCCGCATGCCGCGCTCGAAGCGGCCGCTGGCGACGCGGACGAAGGCGATGCGGTCGCGGTGCGCCGGGTCCATGTTGGCCTGGATCTTGAAGACCACGCCGCTGAACCGCGGCTCGGTCGGCTCGACCGCGCGCTGCAGCGCGGGCTTCGGCCCCGGTGGCGGCGCCAGGTCGACCAGCGCGTCGAGCACCTCCTCGACGCCGAAGTTGTTGATCGCCGAACCGAAGAACATCGGCGTGCAGCGCCCGGCGAGGAACTCGGCCTCGTCGAACGGCGGCGCGGCCTCGCGCACGAGCTCGATCTCGCCGGCCGCCTGCTCCCAGGCGGCGCCGAAGCGCGCCGCGAGCTGCGGGCTGGCCAGCCCCTGGACGATCTCGGCGTTGTCGCGGCGGCGGTCCTCGCCGGGGGCGAACACGCGCATGCGGTCGCGCCGCAGGTCGAGCACGCCGCCGAAGAACTTCGCCATGCCGACCGGCCAGGTGAACGGCACCGCGCTCATGCCGAGCTCGCGCTCGATCTCGTCCATCAGCGCCAGCGGCTCCTGCACCTCACGGTCCATCTTGTTGACGAAGGTGAGGATCGGCGTCGCGCGGGCGCGGCAGACCTGCAGCAGACGGCGCGTCTGCGGCTCGACGCCGTTGGCGGCGTCGATCACCATCAGCGCGGCGTCGACCGCGGTCAGCACGCGGTAGGTGTCCTCGCTGAAATCCTGGTGGCCGGGGGTGTCGAGCAGGTTGATGACGCAGTCGCGGTATTCCATCTGCATCACCGAACTGGCCACCGAGATGCCGCGCTGCTTCTCGATCTCCATCCAGTCGCTGGTGGCGTGACGGCTCGCCTTGCGCGCCTTGACGCTGCCGGCGATCTGGATCGCGCCCGAGAACAGCAGCAGCTTCTCGGTCAGCGTGGTCTTGCCGGCGTCGGGGTGGCTGATGATGGCAAACGTGCGTCTGCGCTTGACTTCACTGACGATCTGCTCGTTCGACATCACCCAAGAACCCCGTCATGGACACTGCTGGTGCGCATGGCCACGGGTGCCCATGGCTGCGGCGCGCGCCGCGCCTCGCTGCGCGCTGGGGGAAGCCCTGGCCCCGGCGCTCCCGAACGGTCGGGAGTCTAGCACAAGCACGTGATCTGTTGCTTTCAAGAGCTGTTTAGATGTCTTAGAATGCTCTCAAGAGCGTTCTTGCCTGAACATCTGCCTCGCCAGGTACAGGGTCAGGAAACAGGAACGCCCGACAGGTGCTTCGATGACCGCCCGCAACAAGCTGCTCACTGCGCCGCCCTACGCCGTCGAGAAGACGCTGAAAGGGTTGGGTGCGAACCTGCGCACGGCGCGGCTGCGGCGCAACCTCACCATCGGCGAGATGGCCGAGAAGATCGGCACCGGCGAGCGCGCCGTCGCCGACGCCGAGAAGGGAAAGCCCTCGACCGGCATCGCCGTCTATGCGGCGCTCCTCTGGGCGCTCGACCTGCTCGATCAGCTCGATCTTGTCGCCAGGCCCGAGCGGGATCAGGAAGGACAGACCCTGGCGCTCGCGCGCGAGCGGGGCCGTGCCCGTCCGAGGACGGAGCTGAGCAATGACTTCTGAAGCGCCGGGCGAGTGCTTCGTCTCCATCACGCTGCCCGGCGAGACCGAGCCCGTCACGGCGGGCCGCTTTGCGCTCTCTGTGGACCGGCGCGGCGTGCCCGAGGGGCGCTTCGTCTACGGGCGCAGCTACATGGAACGCCCGAATGCTGTGGCGCTCGACCCTGTCGAGCTGAAGCTGGCACCGCGCACCTACGCCACCGTGTCGATGGGCGGCGTCTTCGGCGCGCTGCGCGATGCGAGTCCGGACTACTGGGGCCGCCGGATCATCCAGCGCCATCTCGGCAAGGCGCAGCCCAGTGAGATGGACTACCTGCTGTATTCGCCCGATGACCGGGCGGGCGCGCTCGGCTTCGGGCTCGGGCAGACACCCCCCGCCCCCAGGCGCCGCTTCAACCGGACGCTCGATCTGGCAACGGTGCAGGCGATTGCCGATGCCATCGTGGCGGATGAGGGTCGGCCCGCCGCCGGCGCTGGCGGTGACGCTGTTGCCGAGGCTGATCACGATCAGGTCGAGAAGCTGATGGTGATCGGGACGTCGATGGGCGGCGCGCGCCCCAAGGCCGTGGTCGAGGACGACGACGGCCTCTGGATTGCCAAGTTCAACAGGCCGGACGACCCCTGGAACCACGCGCGGGTCGAGCACGCCATGCTGACCCTCGCACGGGCTTGCGGTCTCGTCACGGCGGAAAGCCGGGTTGTCGATGTCGCCGGGCGCGACGTGCTTCTGGTCAGGCGCTTCGACCGTGAAAGGACCGATGCGGGCTACCGGCGCGCCCGCATGGTGAGCGCCCTGACCCTGCTGCGCGCGGAGGACACCTACCAGTCGCGCGACAAGTGGTCGTACGTCTTGCTGGCCGAAGCGCTGCGGCGCGTGTGTGCGCAGCCGCGGCAAAGCACTTCTGAGCTGTTCCGGCGGATGTGCTTCAACGCGCTGATCTCCAACGTCGACGATCACCCGCGCAACCATGCGGTCCTCGCTCGCGCTGCCGACTGGAGCCTCTCGCCGGCCTATGACCTGACGCCTGCCGTGCCGGTCAGCATCGAGCGGCGCGATCTGGCGATGGAGTGCGGCGATGCGGGCCGGTATGCGAACGCAGAGAACCTGCTCTCGCAAAGCGCGCGCTTCCTGCTCGACGTGGGCGAAGCACGGGCGCTCGTCGATGCGATGGAAGCGCAAGTGCGCGGTTCCTGGTACGCGGTAGCGCGCGCAGCGGGCGTGAGCGCGCGGGACTGCGACAAGATCGCCTCCGCTTTTTCCTATCCGGGCTTCCGCCAGAGCCGGGGTGGGGGTGGCTGATGACGGCGAAGGCGCGGCGGCGCAGCTCGCGCGCGAGCGCGGTGTCCGCGGGGCGGACCTCGGGTTCGTCGGACACGGCGGCGGCCCCAGGGCGGGGCGGCATGGAAAACCTGCGATTATCGAGGCCGTGCCCTGCCCGCCGTGTGCGATGGAGCGTCGTGTGCGCCGCCGCGCCGCCCGAACCGCCCCGAGGAACCCCGCCATGCCGACCCGCCGCCTGTGCCTGACCCTGCCCGCGCTGCTCGCGGCCCCCGCGCTGGCCGCGCTCGGCGGCTGCGCCGGCTTGCCCGGGGCGGCGGAGGCGCCGCGTGTGATGCTGGTCGGCCTCGAGCCGCTGGCCGGTGAAGGCATGGAGCTGCGCTTCGCGGTCAAGCTGCGCGTGCAGAACCCCAACCCCGAGCCGCTGCGCTACGACGGCGTGTCGCTCGACCTGGATCTGCGCGGCCAGGGATTCGCCAGCGGCGTGGCGCCGCTCGCCGGCGGCGTGCCGGCCTGGGGTGAGACGGTGCTGACGGTGCCGGTGACGGCCTCGGCCTTCGCGCTGGCGCGCCAGCTGCTGGACTTCGCGCGCGACGCCAGGCGCGGCAAGCCCGAGCGCATCACCTATGCGCTGCGCGGGCGGCTCGGCGCCGTGCTGGGCGGCGCGCGTTTCGCGCGCGAGGGCGAGATCGACCTCGGCGAGCTGATGCGCTGACAGCGCGGCGGCCGGGCGCCCTGCCGCCGCCGCGCTCAACCGGTCAGCCGCGCCACCCCCGGCAACGCGCAGGCGTAGATCGCGTTGCGCAGCGCGGCGATCGCCTCGTAGCGCGTGAAGCTGCGCCGCCACGCGAGCACGACGCGCCGGGTCGGGATCGGATCGGCGAACGGGATGTAGACCACGTGCGGCTGCGGCTCGGCCGGCACCGACAGCTGCGGCACCACCGTGATCCCCATGCCCGAGGCAACCATGTACTTGATCGTCTCCAGCGACGAGCCCTCGAAGCTCTTGCGGATGCCCTCGGCGTCGCTGGAGAAGCGCGCATGCTCGGGGCAGACCTCGAGCACATGGTCGCGGAAGCAGTGCCCGGTGCCCAGCAGCAGCATGGTCTCGCGCTTGAGCTCCTCGGCCGGGATGCGCGCGCGCCGCGCCAGCGGGTGCTTGCTCGGCACCGCGATCACGAACGGCTCGTCGTACAGCGGCGCCACCGCCAGCCCGGTATCGGGGAAGGGCTCGGCCATGATCGCGCAATCGAGCTCGCCGGTGCGCAGCATCTCGAGCAACCGGGCCGTGAAGTTCTCCTGCAGCATCAGCGGCATCTGCGGCGTGCGATCGATCGCCTGGCGCACCAGGTGCGGCAGCAGGTACGGGCCGATGGTGTAGATCACGCCGACGCGCAGCGGGCCGGCCAGCGGGTCCTTGCGGCGCTGGGCGATCTCCTTGATGCCCTGCGCCTGCTCGATGACCTGCTGCGCCTGGCGCACGATCTCCTCGCCGACCGGCGTCACGCTGACCTCGCTGCCGCCGCGCTCGAAGATCTTGCAGTCGAGCTCCTCCTCGAGCTTCTTGATCGCCACCGACAGCGTCGGCTGCGAGACGAAGCAGGCCTCGGCCGCGCGGCCGAAGTGGCGCTCGCGCGCGACGGCGACGATGTAGCGCAGCTCGGTCAGCGTCATGCGCCGATTGTGGCGCCTCGCCAACCCGGCTCGCCGGGGTGCCGGCGCCTGCCGAGCGGCGCGGGCGTGCCGGCTTGCGCCCGGCCCGCGCCAGCGCCGGTTGCACCGGGGCCGGTCGCGCCGAGGCCGGTCACGCCACCGGTGGCGCGGTCTCGGCGTAGCTCGGCCGCGCCGCGATCTTCGCGTGCAGCCGAGCGAGGTTCGGGTAGTCGCCGCGCCAGTCGATCTGCGGGAAGCGGAAGTCCAGGTAGCCCAGCGCGCAGCCGACGGCGATATCGGCCAGCGTCAGCGCGTTGCCGGCGCACCAGGGCGTCTCGCCGAGGCCCTGGCTCATCGCCTTCAGCGAGCTGGCGACGCGGCTCATCTGGCGGTCGATCCAGGCCTGGCAGCGCTGTGCAGGCGCGCGCCCGGGCCAGGTCGCCTCCAGCCGCGCGAGCACCGCGGCGTCGAGCAGGCCGTCGGCGAGCGCCTCCCAGGTGCGGATCTCGACGCGCTCGCGGCCCGACGGCGGGATCAGCTTGCCGACCGGCGACAGCGTATCGAGGTACTCGACGATGACGCGCGAGTCGAATACCGCCTCGCCGCCCTCCATCACCAGGCACGGCACCTTGCCCAGCGGGTTGGCCTTGAGCACGGCGTCGCCCGCCCAGGGGTCCTCGACCACGAGCTGGAAGTCCAGCTTCTTCTCGGCCATGACCATGCGCACCTTGCGCACGTAGGGGCTGGTCGGCGAACCGATGAGCTTCATTCGTTACCGTCAGGACATCGCTGGGGCCTGGGCATTCTATCGGCGCCCCCGTCGCGCGCGCACCACGACACCACCTCGGTCCGGGGGACGCGAGGCGAGCACGGCAGCGCCAGGGTCAGCCCGGCCGCGGCCTGAGCAACAGGTGCAGCGCGATCGCGCCGAAGGTCGCGGTGCCGATGCCGCCGAGCGCGAAGGCGCCGAACTTCAGCGTGTAGTCGCCGGTGCCGAGCACGAGCGTGATCGCCGCCACCATCAGGTTGCGCGCGTCGCTGAAGTCGACCCGGTTGTCGACCCAGATCTTGGCCCCGGCGATCGCGATCAGCCCGAAGACGACGATCGACACCCCGCCCATCACGGCCAGCGGGATGGTCTGGATCAGGGCGCCGAACTTGGGCGAGAAGCCGAGCACGAACGCGATCAGCGCCGCGGCGACGAACATCGCCGTCGAGTAGATCCGCGTCGCCGCCATGACGCCGATATTCTCGGCGTAGGTCGTCACCCCGGTGCCGCCGGCGGACCCGGAGACGACCGTCGCGATGCCGTCGCCGACGAAGGCGCGGCCGATGAACGGGTCCAGGTTGCGCCCGGTCATCGCCGCCACCGCCTTGATGTGGCCCAGGTTCTCGGCCACCAGCACGATCGCCACCGGCGCGATCAGCAGCATCGCCGCCGGGTCGAACACCGGCGCCGCGAAGCGCGGGGCGCCGAACCACGGTGCTGCCAGCACGCCGGAGAAGTCGATCGGCTTGCCCAGCCCGAGGCCGTTGGTCAGCACGGCGTACAGCACGCTCGCGACGATCAGCCCGACCAGGATCAGCAGCCGCTGCACCATGCCGCGCGTTCGCACCGCGACCAGGCCGACGGCGAGAAAGGTCAGCCCCTGCATCCAGGCGTCGAACGAGGTCGGCGCCATATTCTTGATCGGGATGCCGGCCAGGTTGAGCCCGATCACCGCGACCACCGCGCCGGTGACCACCGGCGGCATCAGCGCCTCGATCCAGCGCGTGCCGGTGGCCATCACCGCCAGCCCGATAAGCGTGTAGACGATGCCGCAGGCGACGATGCCGCCGAGGGCGACGCCCAGGTTGGCATTCGGCCCGCTGCCGGCGTACCCGGTGGCGGCGATGACGACGCCGATGAAGGCGAAGCTCGACCCGAGGTAGCTCGGCACCCGGCCGCCGACGACGGCGAAGAAGATCAGCGTGCCGATGCCCGACATCAGGATCGCCAGGTTGGGGTCGAAGCCCATCAGCAGCGGCGCCAGCACGGTGGCGCCGAACATCGCGATCACATGCTGCACGCCCATCGCGAGGGTGTGCGGCCAGGGCAGCCGCTCGTCGGGCGCGACGACGCTGCCGGGCGCGACCGGGACGGCGCGCCAGCTCGGGATCCAGGACATGGCTCCTCCTCGTTCTTCGGGGGCGCCATTATTCGGCAGCGCGAGCGGCTGCCCGGCGGCGCGGCCGCCGCAGCCCGGGCGGGCATGGCGGCGAAGCCGCGCGGGCGCGCGCGCTCAGAGCAGCGTGCCGACCCCGCTGACGCGCAGCGGCGGCGGGCCGCCCGGCCGGCGCTCGGCGGCGAGCTCGCGCCCGGCGGCGACGACGCCGCCTTCGAGCACCTCGGGCAGCGACATCGCCGGCCGCCCGAGCTCGGCGCGCACCAGCCGCGCGAGCTCGTCGAGCAGCACCACCGTCAGCGCGCGCCACTCGACGATCGCCGCGTCGCCGACCATGTGCGGCGCCTGAAGGAAGGCCGGCTCGCGCGGTACGACCACGCCGGCGTCGATGAACAGCCCGCCGTGGCGGATCCCGGCCAGCCCGGTCAGCTCGTCCAGCAGGTCGATCTCGATGCCGCCGCTGGCCATCGGCTCGACCAGCGACAGCACCAGCCACTGCGCCATCGTGTGGAAGGGCACGCGGCCGGCGCTCGGGCCGCTGCCGCCGGCCAGCGGGTGCGCCCAGACATCGCCCAGCGTCCGCCCGGCCATCGGCGCGCCGCCCGGCCAGACGCTGCCGAAGGCCTTGATCAGCGTGCGCAGCATGACCGCGGCGCGCAGCCGCTGCACCGGCAGCCGCTGGTCGCGGCCGTCGGGGCCGCGCACCAGCACGTGGCCGAGCAGGTCGAACAGCCGTCCGGGGCGCGCCGGCACGCCGAAGATGTCCG
This sequence comes from Burkholderiales bacterium, assembly GCA_016191995.1. Lineage (GTDB taxonomy): Bacteria > Pseudomonadota > Gammaproteobacteria > Burkholderiales > Burkholderiaceae_C > Rubrivivax. Next base: position 20,958 of record JACPVA010000007.1, read on the forward strand.
GCCGCTCGCGCAGCATCGCCGCCAGCCGGTGCAGCAGGCGCAGCCGCGCGTCCAGCCCCGGCAGCGGGTTGTCCGGGCGCGCCTGCAACATCCGGCCCAGTGTGTCGACATCGAGGCGCACCAGCGCCGCCGCGTCGACGCGCAGCGGATCGCGCGAATCGCTCGAGAAGACTCCGGCCATGAAGGCCTCGAAGGCCGCCACCGCAAGCCCCTCGGCGCGGCCATGCTGGCGCCCGCTGCCCGGCTCGCGGAACTGCCACTCCGGCGCCGAGGGGCCGTCCAGCAGCACCGCGACGATCGCCAGCTCGATGCGAACGCGCGCGGCGTCGGCGCGGTCCATGCCGCGCAGCCGGGCGTCGAGCAGGCCACGGCGGTCGACCCCGCCGGCCTCGAAGTGGCGCCAGCGGCTGTGCAGCGGCACCGTGCCGCCCGGGTAGCGCTCGCGTGTCAAGCGTACGACGCGGCGCGCCAGCTCCGGCAGGCGCGACCGGTCCAGCAGCAGGTGCGACGAGCGCCCGGCGGCGACCGCGTTGGCGACATGGCCGCAGCGCTCGCGCACCGTCGACGGCAGGCGCAGGTAGCGCACCGCATCCTGCTGGGCATGCGCGTGAGCCGGCAGCGCGCCGAGCTCGGTGAAGCTGGTCGGGGTGGCAGGGCTCATCGCATCGGCGTGCCCGGCGGCGCGACGGCCGCTGACGACCGATCATCGCCGATCGCGCCTGCCGGCGACAGGGCAAGGTGCCTGCGAACCTGGCCGCCCAGCGTGACGCATGCCGCAGGGGTTGCGCAAGCTACACCTGCTTACGCGACGCTCGGGCTCTCGGACGCGCCAGGGGTCTTGCCGGCTTCGGCTTCGCTGGCGCAACCGGCGCGCCGCGCCGTTCGGGACGAGCCCCCTGACGCCTCGCCTCAGCCGGGATCGGCGGCGCCGGAATCGGCGCGCAGGAGGTTGGCCAGCTCGACCGCCGAACGCACCCCCATCTTGTCGAAGACGCGCGCGCGGTGCACCTCGACCGTACGCACGCTGATGCCCAGCGCGTCGGCGATCAGCTTGTTCGGGCGTCCGGCGACGATCAGCCGCATGACCTCGCGCTCGCGCTCGGTCAGCTCGCCCTGCAGCCGCGCGCGCACGGCGGCCTCGCGCTGCCGCGCCAGCGTGTCTGCGCTGGCTTGCAGCGCCAGCTCGACGCGGTCGACCAGCGCATTGTTCGAAAACGGCTTCTCGACGAAGTCGAATGCGCCGCGCTTGACGGCCGCGACGGCGGTCGGCACGTCGCCGTGGCCGGTCAGGAAGATCACCGGCATCGCCTGCAGCAATCCGCGCTCGGCCAGGCGCTCGAACAGCACGAGCCCGCTGGTGCCGGGCATGCGCACGTCCAGCAGCAGGCACAGGGGTGCGCGCGGCCAGGGCAGCGCGCCGTCGAGCCGCGCGTGCAGATGGGCCTCGAAGGCCTCGGCGCTGGCGAAGCCCTCGGACAAGAGCCGGCGCGAGCGCAGCAGCCAGGCCAGCGCATCGCGCACGACCTCCTCGTCGTCGACGAGGTAGACGAGCGGGATCTCGGCGGCGGGGTTCGCGTTCATCGGCGCTCCTCGGTGCGCGGCGGCGGGCTTGGCGTCGGCGTCGCCGGACGTCGTGCATCGGCCGCTCGACGCCCGGATGATCGCTCAGCCCGGCGCGCCCGAGGTCGGCGCAGCGGCCGGCGCTGGCGCGCCCGCGTCGGCCGCTGCGGGCTGCGGCGCCGCCGGCAGCGTGAAGCGGAAGGTCGTGCCACGGCCCGGCGCGGTCTCGAAGTCGAGCACGCCGCCATGCTGCTCGACGACCGTGCGGCACAGGCTCAGCCCTAGCCCCATGCCGTCGCGCCGGGTCGTGTAGAACGGCGTGAACAAGCGCGCCGCGACCTCGGGCTCGATCCCCGGGCCGGCATCCTCGACGCCGAAGACGACCCCGCGCGCGTCCGCGCGGCCGACGCGGATCGTCAGCTCGCGCGCGGCCAGCGGCGTCGCCGACTCCATCGCCTGGATGCCGTTGCGCGTCAGGTTCAGCAGCACCTGCTCGACCATCGTGCGGTCGCAGCGTACGCGCGGCGCCGGCTGTGGCAGCTCGACCTCGACCCTGGTGCCGCTCTTGCGCGCCTGCAGCCGCACCAGCGGCAGCACGGCGTCGACGAGCTGGTCGGCGCCGACCGTCTCGTGCTGCTGCTCGCGCCGGCGCACGAAGTCGTGCACGCTCTTGATCACGCGCCCGGCGCGCTCGGCCTGCTCGGCGATGCGCTCGAGCGCCTGGCGCAGCAGCGCGCCCATCTCCTCGGCGGGCGGCGACGCGCCGCCGGCGGCCGGCTGCAGCAGGTTCAGCGAGCCGCTGGCGTAGCTCGAGATCGCCGCCAGCGGCTGGTTCAGCTCGTGGCTGAGCAGCGAGGCCATCTCGCCCACCGTCGCCAGCCGCGCCGTCGCCTGCAGCCGCTCCTGCTGCTGGCGCGACAGCTCCTCGATGCGGCGCTGCGCCGAGATGTCGAGCACCGCGCTCATCCAGCCGCTCGCCCGCCCGCGCGGGTCGACCAGCGGCGCCTCGTAGACCATGACCGGGAAGCGCTCGCCGCCCTTGCGCATGAACTCGGTCTCCACGCCTTCGCGCAAGGCCTCGTCGAGCGTCGCGTCGTGCCCGGCGCGGCGCGCCGCCAGCCGCGCGCGGTACTCGTCGCGGCGCTCGGGCGGCCAGTACGGCGGCTCTTCGGCGGCCATCAGCTCGGCGCTGCTGTAGCCGACCATGGCGCAGAACGCCGGGTTGACATAGCTGATGCGGCCGTCGAGCGTGCGCGCGCGAAGCCCGGTGACGAGTGCATCGTCCATCGCCTTGCGCAACGCCAGCGCGTCGGCCAGCGCGCGTTCGGCGGCGGCGCGCCGGCGCACGTCGCGCGCCAGCAAAAGCACGAGCGCGAACAGTGCCAGCGACAGCCCGAGGACGAGCGCGGTCGACAGGTTGGGGATCAGCTGCGGGGCCCCGGCCGCGCTGTCGGCGCGCAGCTGCAGCGTGGCCCCGGACAGGTCGACGAGCCGCTCGGCGCGGAAGATGCCGGCGCCGCGCGGCACGCCGGCGCGCGCCAGCCGCGTGCCGTCGCCCTCGGTGAAGGTGATTTCGTGGCTGCGCGCCTGCGCCGGCGTCAGGCTCGCTTCGAGCAGCGGCGCCAGCGCGATCGTCGCGACGACCGACCCGGCGCGCGCCGGGTCGCCCGGTTGCGGCAGGCACAGGTCGACCATCTCCAGCCCGAGGCCGCCTGCCATCGGCACAAAGTAGCTGCGCGAGAACGCCGGCGCGCGCGCGCGCTCGGCGGCGGCGCAGGCGGCCAGCGTCTCGCCATCGGCCGCGCCACGGCCCAGCAGCGCGAAGACGGGAGCGAGGTAGGGCGTGTCGACCGCCTCCGCGACCGCCCCGTCGGCGCCCCGCCATTCGATGCGCATCAGCGCGCGCCGCTCGCGCAGCAAGGCCTGCGCCTCGTGCCGCCAGGTCGCCGGCGCCGCGGCGGCGGGCGCGCTACCCTGGCCCTCCAGCGGCGTGCCGAGCGCGTGCAGCTGCTGCTGCAAGGCAGTGAGCTGGCGACGGACCTCGGCTGCGACCTCGGTCGCGACGGCGTCGGTCGTCTCCTGCGCGCGCGAGGTCTCGTAGTTCAGCGTCAGCGCCAAGAGCAGGGTCTGCGCCACCAGCAGCAGCGCGACCAACGCCGCCCAGAGCATGCTGCGGCGCAGGCGCCAGCCCGGCGGTGCGGCGGACCTGGCCGCCACTGACGCGGCCGTACCGGCTTCCGGGCGTGCGGGACCGAGGCTCATCGCGGCATCTTGCCCCGGCCACGGGCCGGGCTGCTAAGCAGTTATGCGCATCGCCGGCGGGCGCGGCTGCGCGCACACTCCAGACCTGGACCCCCGCGCGCCGGCGCCAGACCCATGCCGCGGGCAACGGCGGCGGCTGCCGACGCGCCACCGCCTCGCCACCCCCGGAGCCCTCGATGACGAATGCCGAAGACAAGCGCGCCGCGCTGCGCCGCGCCGCGCTCGAATACCACGAGCTGCCGACCCCCGGCAAGGTGGCGATCCAGGCCACCAAGCAGATGTCCAACCAGCACGACCTTGCGCTCGCCTACTCGCCCGGTGTCGCCGCCGCCTGCGACGAGATCGTCGCCGACCCGGCCAACGCCTATCGCTACACGGCGCGCGGCAACCTGGTCGCGGTGGTGACCAACGGCACCGCGGTGCTCGGGCTGGGCGATATCGGCCCGCTGGCGGCCAAGCCGGTGATGGAGGGCAAGGCGGTGCTGTTCAAGCGCTTCGCCGGCATCGACGTCTTCGACATCGAGGTGCAGGAGCGCGACCTGGACAAGCTGGTCGACGTCGTCGCCGCGCTCGAGCCCACCTTCGGCGGCATCAACCTGGAGGACATCAAGGCACCGGACTGCTTCTACGTCGAGCGCAGGCTGCGCGAGCGGATGAAGATCCCGGTCTTCCACGACGACCAGCATGGCACCGCGATCGTCGTCGGCGCGGCGATGCTGAATGCGCTGAAGGTCCTCGGCAAGGATATCCGCGCGGTCAAGCTGGTGGCGTCGGGCGCCGGCGCGGCGGCGCTGGCCTGCCTGAACCTGCTGCTCAAGCTCGGCATGCCGCGCGAGCATATCTGGGTCACCGACCTCGCCGGCGTGGTCTACGAGGGTCGCACCGAGCTGATGGACGAGGACAAGGCGAAGTTCGCGCAGCCGACCGCCGCGCGCAGCCTGGCCGAGGTCATCGTCGGCGCCGATATCTTCCTCGGGCTGTCGGCCGGCGGCGTGCTGAAGCCGGCGATGGTCGCGGCGATGGCCGAGCGGCCGATCATCTTCGCCCTGGCCAACCCGACGCCGGAGATCCTGCCCGAGGAGGCGCACGCGGTGCGCGCGGGCGTGATCATGGCCACCGGCCGCACCGACTATCCGAACCAGGTCAACAACGTCCTGTGCTTCCCGTATATCTTCCGCGGCGCGCTGGACTGCGGGGCGACGACGATCACCGACGCGATGGAGATCGCCGCCGTGCACGCGATCGGCGAGCTCGCGCAGGCCGAGCAGAGCGACATCGTCGCCGCCGCCTATGCCGGGCAGAACCTGGCCTTCGGCCCCGAATACCTGATCCCCAAGCCCTTCGACCCGCGGCTGATGGTCAAGATCGCACCCGCGGTGGCGCGCGCGGCGGCCGAGTCGGGGGTCGCGCAGCGCCCGATCGCGGACATGGGAGCCTACGTCGAGAAGCTGCAGAGCTTCGCCTATGCGTCGGGGCAGGTGATGCGGCCGATCTTCCTCGCCGCCAAGGCCGCGCGCGCCAAGCGCGTCGCCTACGCCGAGGGCGAGGAGGAGCGCGTGCTGCGCGCGGCACAGATCGTCGTCGACGAGAACCTCGCTCGGCCGACGCTGATCGGCCGCCCGGCGATCATCGCCGAGCGCATCCGGCGCTTCGGGCTGCGCCTGGCCGAGGGGCGCGACTACGACGTCGTCAATGTCGAGTACGACGCGCGCTACCGGGAGCTGTGGCAGACCTACCACGGCATGACCGAGCGCAAGGGCGTCACCGTGCAGATGGCCAAGATCGAGGTGCGCCGCCGCCTGACGCTGATCGGCGCGATGCTGCTGCACCGCGGCGATATCGACGGCCTGCTGTGCGGCACCTGGGGCACGACCGCAGGCCACCTGCACTATATCGACCAGGTCATCGGCCGCCGCCCGGACGGCAGCCCGCTGACCGCCCAGGACGTCCCGGTCTACGCCTGCATGAATGCGCTGATGCTTCCCGGGCGCCAGGTCTTCCTCGTCGACACCCACGTCAACGCCGACCCGAGCCCGGAGGAGCTGGCCGAGATCGCCGCGATGGCGGCCGAGGAAATGCGCCGCTTCGGCATCGAGCCGCGCGCGGCGCTGCTGTCGGCGTCGAACTTCGGCAGCATGGAGCTGCCGAGCGCGCACAAGATGCGCCGCGTGCTGGAGATCCTGCGCGCGCAGGCGCCCTGGCTGGAGGTCGACGGCGAGATGCACGGCGACCTCGCGCTCGATACCGCGGTGCGCCAGCGCGTCATGCCGCGCAGCAGCCTCGCCGGCGAAGCCAACCTGCTCGTCTTCCCGGACCTGGATGCGGCCAATATCGCCTACAACCTGCTCAAGACCGCGGCCGGCGGCGGGATCGCGATCGGGCCGGTGCTGCTCGGCGCCGCCAAGCCGGTCCACATCCTGACCCCGTCGGCGACCGTGCGCCGGATCGTCAACATGACGGCGTTGACGGTTGCGGATGCCAATGCGATTCGCTGATTCCGGGTAAGCGCGCACACACTTCGACACTCGGGGATTGCCCGATTCGGGGGCATCCCCCTTGAGTTTGGGGGGTGGCTCCGGTACCATACGGGGCTTGTTGATCAGGGTTATCCCGTGCCTTTTCTGCGTCACGCCGTCGCGCGGCGGGCAGCGACAAAGTTAGTCCTTGCTCTGGCGGCGGCGGCAGCAGTCGCGGTAACGGCCTTGCAGCCCGATCGGGCGCAGGGTCCGGGCCCGCGGGCCGACGCGGCGATCGGCACGGTTTCCCTGGCGACGCTGCCGCCGCAGGCACAGAGGACCAAGCTGCTCATCGCGCAAGGTGGGCCCTTCCCGCACGACAAGGACGGCACGGTATTCCACAACCGGGAGCGCCTGCTGCCCCTGCACGCGCGGGGCTACTACCGCGAATACACCGTCACGACGCCCGCTGCGGGCGACCGGGGTGCACGCCGCATCGTCTGCGGCGGCAGCCAGCCGCGCGCCCCCGACGTCTGCTACTACAGCGCCGACCATTACGCCAGCTTCCGCCGCATCGATCCCTGAGCGGCAAATGTCATCGTCTTAAGTCCCCGATCCGTTTCGACGCCCAGGAGGAACGCGAACATGTTCTTGCAGACCGTCCGTCCCAATATCGTGCAGGCGATCCGCGCCTACCGCGTCAGCGACCTGATGCAGGCCGCGCAGGATGCGGGCCAGCACTTCCTGTACGTGGACCTGTCCAAGGCGCAGACCAAGCAGGAGGTGCTCGACGCGATCGCCTCCGCGTTCCTGTTCCCGGCCCATTTCGGCAAGAACCTGGACGCCCTGTACGACTGCATGACCGACCTCGTCCACAAGGCCGGGCCGCAGCCTGGCTTCGTCGTCGTGCTGGAGCAGCTGCCGGACAACCCGCGCTTCGACCGCGAGGCGCGCGAGCAGCTGCTCGACGTCTTCCGCGACGCCGCCGACTTCTGGGGCGAGCGCCGGATCGCGTTCCGCTGCTTCTACTCGTTCGCCGTCGCGCGCAGCCAGGACAAGCCCTGGGAGCGCCCGTCCGAGGCCGCGCTGGCCAAGGCGCCGCCGCGCGTCGTGCCGAAGAACGGCGTCAACCCCAACTTCGGCATGAACATGCCGATGATGAGCAGCGCCTTCGACACCGCGATGTGGCTCAACGCGGCCTGAGCCCGGCCGCCTCGGCGGCCGGCCGCAGGACGCCGCAGCCGCCCGATCGACGGGGCCCTGCACGGGCCCCGTCTGCATCGCAGCCGCCGGCACCGCCGCTGCGGCTGGCCGACCTGCAAGGCCTGGTCCGGCTGGCCTTCGAGGCGACGCGGGGCGTGACCGAGGTCGTCGAGCAGATGCACCGCAGCATCGCCGACCTCGCGCCGCCGCTCGGGCCGGCGCGCCCTGGCCGCACGCGCGGGATCACCGGGCTGGTCTATGGCGGCGTGCGCGGGGTCACGCGCCTGTCGGCGGCGCTGGCCGACGCAGCGCTCGCCGCCGCCGGCGCGCTGGCGCCCCACGCGCCCGACGCCTCCGGCGCGGCGGCGGGGTCGCCGTCGCAGCGCCGCGAGGCGGCGCTCGCGCTGCTCAACGGCGTCTGGGGCGATCATCTGGCGGCCACCGGCAACCCGTTGGCGATCCCGATGACGCTGCGTGTCCGCGGCCGTCCGGTGGTCCCCGACGACGCCGGCCTGCGCGCCGCGCTTCCGGCGCCGACGGGCCGCATCGCGGTGCTGATCCACGGCCTGTGCATGAACGACTTGCAGTGGGCCCGGCACGGCCACCACCACGGCGAGATGCTGGCGCGCGAGGCCGGCTGGACGGTGCTGGCGCTGCACTACAACAGCGGGCGCCACGTCAGCGACAACGGCCGCGAGCTGTCGGCGCTGCTGGACGCCGTCGTCGCCCACTGGCCGGTGCCGGTTGCCGAACTGGCGCTGGTCGGCCACAGCATGGGCGGCCTGGTGGCGCGTGCGGCATGCCACTGCGGTGCCGAGGCCGCCTGGCGGCGCCACCTGACGCGGCTGGTCTGCCTGGGCACGCCGCACCACGGCGCGCGGCTCGAGCGCGGCGGCCTGCGACTGACGCAGGCGCTGGAGTGGAGCCCTTACCTGGCCCCGTTCGCGCGCCTGGGCAAGGCACGCAGCGCCGGCATCACCGACCTGCGCTGGGGCAACGTGCAGGACGCCGACCGCCCGCGCCGCAGCCGGCACGACCAGACCCGCGACCGCCGCGTGCCGACGCCGTTGCCGGCCGGGGTCGAGGTCGGCTTTCTGGCCGCCACGACTTCGCGCCGGCCGCGCGGAATCCGCCACGCGCTGCTCGGCGACGGCCTGGTCACGCTGGCCAGCGCCTGGGGCGAGCATCGCGATCCGGCGCTGGCGCTGCCCCTGCCGGCCTCGCGCAAGGCCCTGATCACCGAGTCCGGCCACTTCGACCTGCTGAGCCACCCGCAGGCGGCGGCGACGCTGCGGCGCTGGCTGGACTGACCCCGGCTACAGGCCGGGCAGGGGCGGGCGCACCGCAAGACCGCGCAGGCGGCCAACCGGGCCGTCAGGCCGCGCAGGGGGGCGGCCGCGCAGGCAGGCGCGCGGCCAGCGCGAGATATTCGGCCACCGGCACCTCCTCGGCGCGCCGCTGCAAGTCGAAACCGGCCATCGCGCCGGCCGCATCGGCGGCCTCCCGCGCCTGCAACCAGCGCCCCAGCGTGTGGCGCAGCAGCTTGCGCCGCTGCGAGAACGCGACCTGAACCAGCTCGGACAGCAACGCCGGGTCGACCGGAGCCGGGTCCGGCCGCGGCCTCATGCACACCACCGCCGAGTCGACCCGCGGCGGCGGGTCGAAGGCGGTCGGCGGCACGTCCAGCACCGGCTCGATCGCGTAGCGCCACTGCAGCATGACCGACAGCCGGCCGTAGTCGCGCCCGCCCGGCGCCGCGGCGATGCGCTCGCAGACCTCCTTCTGCAGCATCACATGCTGGTCGTGCACGCGGCCGGCCCAGTGCATCAGGTGGAACAGGATCGGGCTGGAGATGTTGTACGGCAGGTTGCCGACGATTCGCAGCCGCTGTCCGGCCGCGTCGGCCAGGGTGCCGAAATCGACCGTCAGCACGTCGGCTTCGATCACCGTCAACCCGGGCCAGCCGCGCAGCCGCGCCGCCAGGTCGCGGTCGAGCTCGATCGCCGTCAGCGCGCCGCAGCGCGCCAGCAGCATGCGCGTCAAGGCCCCCAGCCCGGGGCCGATCTCGACCAGCGCCTGCCCGGGACGCGGGTCGACCGCGTCGACGATGGCGTCGACCACGCCGCCATCGACGAGAAAATGCTGGCCGAAGCGCTTGCGCGCGACATGGCCGGCGGCCCCGCGCCGCCGGCCGCCGGCCGCGCCCGGGCTCACAGCGCAGCGCCGAGAGCGGCCGCAGCGCCCGGGACGGCGCGCCGGATCCGTCGCCGCGGCGCGATCGGCGTCACGATGGATCCGGCACGCGCAGCTCGATATAGGCCTGCGCCCGCAGCTCGGCCACCCAGTCCGCGTAGGCCTGCTCGAACTTGCGCTCGCGCAGCACGTTGCGCGCCTGCTCGCGCCGCTGCTCGGTGCTCAGCTCGAGCGCGCGGCGCTCCAGGACCTGGATCAGGTGGACGCCGAATCGGCTGCGCACCGGGTCGGAGATCGCCCCCGGCGCCAGCCGGCTCACTGGCTGCTCGAACTCGGGCACCATCATGCCGGGCGAGAACCAGCCCAGGTCGCCGCCCTGCGCAGCCGATCCGTCCTCCGAGAAGGCGCGCGCCGCGTCCTCGAAGCGGCGCGCGCCGGACTCGATCTCGCGCCTGAGCTCGGCCAGCCGCGCCGCCGCCTGCTCGGCGCCGGCCTGCGGCGAGACGCGCAGCAGGATGTGGCGCGCGCGCGTCTGCACCAGGGCCGGGTCGCCCGCGCCGCGCCGATCGACCAGCTTCAGGATGTGGAAGCCGGCCCCGCTGCGCAGCAACCCCGGGTGCAGCTGCCCCGGCTGCAGGCCGGCGGCGGCGTCGACGAACAGGTCCGGCAGCCGCGCCGCCGGCCGCAGGCCGATCTCGCCGCCGCGCTCGCGCCCGGCGTCGTCGGAGACCTCGCGCGCGACGGTCTCGAACGGCTCGCCGGCACGAACGCGCGCCAGCGCCGCCTCGGCGCGCGCGCGCCGCGCGCCGACGGTGGCATCGTCCGCGCCTTCGGGCACCGCGACCAGGATCTGCGCCAGGTTGAGTTCGGCAGACGCGCCGGCGCTGGCGGCACGCGCGGCCAGCTCGCGATCGACCTCCTCGTCGGAGACGACGATGCGCCCGACGACCTCGCGCTCGCGCGCGCGCTCGACCAGGATCTGGTCGCGCAGGCTGGCGCGAAAGCGCGCCAGATCCAGCCCCTGGGCCTGCAGTGCCTCGCGCAGCTGCGCCTGCGTCAGCTGGTTCTGCGCCGCGACGCTGGCCACCGCGCGGTCGAGCTCGGCCTCGTCGACGCGGCCGGCGACCTCGCGCGCGTGGGTGACGACGACCCGCTCGTCGATCAGCTCGTCCAGCGCCTGGCGACGCCAGGCCGAAATCGGCTGCGACGGCTGGCCGGCGCGCGCAGCGGCCTGGCGCAGCGCCTCGGCGCGCGACTGCAGCTCGACCGCGGTGACCAGCTCCTGGTTGACGATGGCCACGATATGGTCGCCCGGCGCGTCCTGCACCGCGGCCGGTGCACGCAGCTGGGCCTGCACCGGCGGCGCGACGGCGCCGGCCAGCAAGCCGGCGGCGAGCAGCGCGGCCGCGAGCACAGCGTGCGGCGTGGCGCGCCGCGGCATGCGTCCGCCCGCGCTGCAGCGGGGCGAGCGCAGCCGCGCCGCAGGATTCAGGGGAGCGTCGAAGGCCATGCGCTGGGTTCCTCGCCGCGCTCGTCGCGCAGCAGGCGATAACCGGGGATATTGTCCTTCAAGACCCGCAGCGGATTGGTCCCCAGGCGCGACAGCCCGACCAGCTCGAGCTGCAGCGTCAGCCGCGTCGTCGCCTCGCTGACCCCGGTCGACACGCGCTCCGAGACCACGCGCGCGATCCAGCAGCCGGCGTCGTACTCCAGGCCGAGCAGCGAATCGGTGATGCTGCGGTCGCGCATGCTGTAGGCGATGCGGCCGACACCGTACCAGCGGCCGACGCATTCGCCCTGCGCCGGCATGGGGCGCGCGGCCGATGGCGGCGCGCGCACCGCCGCGGCCGGCTCCTCGCCGGTGGCGCGCGCCGCCGCCGCCGCGGCCGCGCCCAGCGGCCACTGCCAGCCGAGCTCGACCTGCTCGCTCGTCCCGCGCGCCAGCCGGTAGCGCGCATCGACGGTGCGAAACGGCCCCGGCGACCAATGCGCGCCCAGCACCGATCGCGCCAGCCGCCCCTGGTCCGGGCTGTACTGCATCGACGCATCGAGCGTCCAGCCGGGCACGAGCGTCGTCGACCCGAGCAACAGCAGGTCCGAGACGCTGCGCTCCAGCGCTGGCCCGTCGGCGCTGCCATCGGGCTTCGGCGCGACGCGCTGGTCGCGCAGCAGCACGCGCTGCACCGCGCCGAGCCGCAGCAGCTCGCCGCCGCTGGCCGGGTCGATCAGGCGGCTCGTCGCGCCCAGCGTGAGCTGGTCGGCGTCGGAGATCCGGTCCACGCCGGCGAAGGCGTTGCGCGCCCAGACCGAGTCGAAGTCGAAGTCGCGCGCCCAGGCGTCGAAGTTCGGCAGCCGGTCCTGCCGCCGGTAGGCGGTGCGCACGTACAGCGCGCGCGGCTCCAGTGTCTGGCGCAACCCGCGGCCGAACCAGTCGGCGTCGCGCTCGAACACCAGCGCGGCGTCGAGCGACGCGCTCGGGATCCAGCGCGACGCCGTCGTGCGGCCGTCGGCCATCGGGTCGTCGCTGCGGTACCAGGCACCGTGCAGCGCAAGCCGCGGCACCAGCCAACCGCCCGGGCGAAGCAGCGGCCACGCCAGGTCGGCCAGCGCGTGCCAGCGCCAGCCTTCCGGGCGCATCTCGTCGATGTCGCCAGCCGGGCGCTCGAAGCGGTTGATCTCGCTCGTCAGGCGCCACTGCAGCGGGCCCTGCGCCGCCTCGGCGAGCACGCCGAGCTGCGGCCGGCGCGCGTAGGGGGCGACGATCGGCGCCTGCGGATCCTGCAGCAGCTGCCAGCCCTGCAGCTGGGTCCAGGCGCGCCCCTGCCAGCCGCGCCACTGCCACGGGCGCTCGATGCGGGCACTGGACGCGAGCAGGCGCGGCCAAGGCCCCGGCGTCATATGCGGGAAGTCCTTCCACCAGTCGTCGTCGGACACGCGCGCCAGATCCAGCTCGAGCACGGTCTCGCGCCCGGTGCGCTGGCGGTGCTGCCACGCCAGCGCATGGCGCGAGCGGCCTGCCGCACGGTCGTCCGGCAGCCCGTCGAGGCTGATCTCGCCGCGCCAGCGCGGCTCCAGGTAGCGGTATTCGGCCTCCAGCCCCAACCCGCGGCGCGTGCTGACACGCGGCGCCAGCGTCAGGTCGCGATTCGGCGCCAGGTTCCAGTAGTACGGGACCGAGACCTCGAATCCGCTGCGGCTGTCCAGGGCGACGGTCGGCGGCAGCCAGCCGGACTTGCGCGCATCGGTGACCGGGAAGCTCAGCCTGGGCAGCGCGAGCAGCGTCACGCCCTGGAAATGCAGCCGTGCCCCCTCGGCCACCCCCTCGTTGGCGTCGAAGTCGATCGCCACCGAGCGCGCGCGCAGCTCCCAGTCCGGCCGCTCGCCGGGCCGCGCCGGTGGCGGGCAGCTCGTATAGGCGACGTCGTCCGCGCGCAGCCGCGTGCGGCTGGCGAAGTCGATGCGCGACGCGCTGCCGCGCGTGCCGCGGTCGAGGAAGTCGAACTCCGGCGCCAGGCACCAGCCGCTGAAGTCGCGCACGCCGAGGTCGATCTCGCTGCCGCGCAGCAGCAGGCCGTCGCGCTCGACGACGACACCGCCGCGCGCGACCGCGCGCTCGGTGTCGGCGCGGAAGTCGATGCGGTCGGCGCGGATGCGCAGCCCGCCCTGGCGCAACTCGACCTCACCTTCGGCGCTGCTGCGGCCGTCGGGCGTGCTCGACAGCCGGTCGGCCTGCAGCGTCACCGGCGGCCGCACCGCATCCGGCGCCGGCTGCGGCGCCGGGGCAGCCACCGCCTTGGCGCACAGCAGCAGCATCCAGGGGCGGGCAAGGGCGCGGCGCATCGCAATTCCTACAATCGATTATCCATGTCGACCTCCGATGACCACGCCGGCCCCGGCGCACCAGCCGCCGTCGCCTGGCCCGATCCGTCGCGCCGCGCCGCCTTCGATCGCTGGCTCGCCGGGGTCGGCCCGCGCCACGGCCTGAGGCCGACGACGCTGGCGCCGGCCTCGGCCGACGCGAGCTTCAGGCGCTACCTGCGCCTAGCCGGCGCGGCGGGCAGCTACATCGTCATGGATGCGCCGCCGCCGCAGGAGGACGTTCGCCCCTTCGTCCAGATCGCGGCGCTGATCCAGGCCGCCGGGCTGCACGCGCCGCAGGTGCTGGAGGCCGACGCGGCGCAGGGCTTCCTGCTGCTGAGCGACCTCGGCCGGCGGCCCTATCTCGACGCGCTGCGCGAGGCCGGCGAGGCCGGGGCCGACCGCCTGATGCGCGATGCGATCGCGGCCCTCGTGCAGTGGCAGCTTCGTGTCCCCGCCGACACCCTGCCGCCGTACGACGAGGCGCTGCTGGCGCGCGAGCTGGCGCTGTTCCCCGAGTGGTGCGTGCAGCGCAAGCACGGCATCCAGTGGGGGCCGCGCGAGCGCGCGATCTGGGAAAGGACCTGCCGGCTGCTGATCGACGCCGCGCTCGCGCAGCCGACGGTCGCGGTGCACCGCGACTGGATGCCGCGCAACCTGATGGTCGCCGACCCCAACCCCGGCATCCTCGACTTCCAGGATGCGGTGCGCGGCCCCGTCACCTACGACCTGGCGTCGCTGCTGCGCGACGCCTTCGTCTCCTGGGACGAGGCGCGCGAGCTCGACTGGGCGGTGCGCGCGTGGCAGGCGGCGCGCGACGCCGGCGTGCCGCTGGGCGAGGTCTTCGGGTCCGACTTCGGCGCCTTCTGGCGCGCGCTGGAGTGGATCGGGCTGCAGCGCCACCTGAAGGTGCTGGGCATCTTCTGCCGGCTGGAACTGCGCGACGGCAAGCCGCACTACGCCGAGGACCTGCCGCGCTTCTTCGGCTACGCGACGCGCGTGGCGCACCGCTACGCCGAGCTGCGCCCGCTGCTCGCGCTGCTGGAGCCGATGACCGGGCCACTGGTGCAGCGCGGCTGGACCTTCTGATCGCCGCGGCGCAAGCCCGGGCTTGCGGCGCGGACCGCGGGCTCGCCCGCATGGTCGTGCCCAGGTCGCAGCTCCTATGATGCGCGGCCGTCGTGCCGATCGCGGCGCCGGCGCGTCATGGCGGCACGCGCGGGCGACGCATCGCGATCGAGCCTGCCCATCTGCAGCGACCCCCGAGGTACCCATGAAGAGCTTGCGTTCCTGGTTGATCACCGCAATCGCGGTCGCGGGCCTGGCGGCCTGCGGCGGCGGCGACCCGTATGTCCCCGGCAGCGATGGCCCGGCTGGTGCGCCGACGGCCAAGGGCGCATTCGGCGCCGTCGTCTCCTTCGGCGACAGCCTGAGCGACCTCGGCAGCTACAAGCCGGCGACCTCGCTCGCCGGCAACGGCACGCCGCCGTTCTTCGGCGGCAAGTTCACGACCAATTCGACGACCGAGGCGGTCAGCCCGGGCGACGCCGCACCGCTGTGGGTCGAGAGCGTCGCCGGCGCGCTCGGGATCGTCGTCACGCAGGCCGAGATCGGCTTTGCCGGCAGCTCGGTCAAATGTCCGGCGGCGGCGGTGCCGGCGCTGGCCAGCAGCTGCACCGCCTACGGCCAGGGCGGCGCGCGCGTGACCGACCCCGACGGCATCGGCAAGGCCGGCGGCGCGTTGACGGTGCCGGTCAAGACCCAGATCGCCAACCACCTGGCCACCTTCGGCGGGCTCGGGGCCGACGACCTCGTCCTCGTCTGGGCCGGCGCCAACGACGCGCTCGTCCAGTTCGGCAGCTTTGCCGCCACCGCGGCGCAGATCCAGGCGCAGGCTGCCAGCGGCGCGCTGAGCGCCGACCAGGCGAATGCGCTGCTGCTCGAAGCGCAGCTCCAGGCCCTCGGCGCGATGAAGCAGGCCGCGCTCGAGCTCGGCGGTTATATCCGCAGCGACATCCTCGGCAAGGGTGCGCGCTATGTCGCGGTCCTGAACCTGCCCGACATCGCCGCCACGCCGTTCGGGCGCTCGGTGCCGGCGAGCGCGCAGCCGGTGCTGACCGCGCTGTCGGAGAACTTCAACCTCTGGCTGCGCGAGGCGCTCGCCGGCCAGCCGGTGCAGCTGCTCGACATGTTCGCGTTCTACCGCGAGCTGCTCGCCACCCCGGCGGCCTTCGGCTTCGTCGACATCACGACCCCGGTGTGCAGCGCCGCGGCGATCGCCGCGCTGACCGGCGGCGCGGTCGCCGACGGCTCGTCGCTGTTCTGCAACGCCACACCCGGCGCGCCGTACAACACGCTGGCCGCGGGGGCCGACATCGACACCTGGCTGTTCGCCGACGGCGTGCACCCGACACGCGGCGGCCATGCGGCGATCGCGGCGCAGGTGATGGCGCAGCTGCGCGCCTTCGGCTGGATCGACTGACCGCCCATTCTCGGAGCCCCTGCCATGCGAATCCTCGTTCCCACGCTCCTGGCGGCCAGCCTGACCGCGGCGGCCGCGCTGCCGGCCTCCGCGCAGGACAACAGCCTGATGGTCGGCGTCACGCGCTACACGACCGACTCGAAGAGCAACGGCATCTCGGGTGTCGGCGTGCCGCCGGGCGCCGACGCCCGCACCGGCGATGCGACGACGCTGCTGCTGGTCTACGAGCGCGCGCTGACGCCGCGCCTGTCGGGCCAGCTCGTGCTCGGGATTCCGCCGCGCATCGAGGCGCGCGCCACCGGCAGCGTCGCCTTCCTCGGCGACGGCGTGCTGTCGGCGCGCAACGTCTCGCCGACGCTGATCGCCAAGTACTACCTCGCCGACCCGGGGGCGCGCTGGCGCCCCTACCTCGGCGCCGGCATCAACTTCACGCGCTTCGTCGACATCCGCTCGACGCTGGCCGACGATGTGAAGATGAAGGACTCGACCGGCTGGGTGCTGGAAGCCGGCGTCGCCTATGCGATCGACCCGCGCTGGGGGCTGTTCGGCAGCGTCGCGCGGCTCGATGTCAAGAGCGAGGTCGTCGCCGTCGGCGCCACCGTGCTGACGACGAAGATCGACTTCCGCCCTGTGACCTACAGCTTCGGCGCCTACTATCGCTTCTAGGAGGCTGTCGGGCCGAGCGAGCACATCGCGCTCGCTCGGCGCAGGCGGCCGCCGAGGCGCACCGGGTGGCGCCGATGCGCGGCCAGGGCGCGGCGCCGCCGTGGCCCTCGACCTCGCTCAGGCGAGCGCCCGTCGCACGCGCTCGCCGAGTTCCAGAAGCCTGTCCATCCCCGGCTCCTTGCGCGGCCAGCCGAGTTCGACGCCATCGCCCTCGTGGCGCGGCAGCACGTGCAGGTGCAGGTGCGGCACGGTCTGCCAGCCCGCCGGGCGATTCGCCTGCAGCACCGTGATGCCCGCCGGCGCGAAGGCATGCTGCAGCGCGATCGCGATCCGTCGCGCGGCGCGCATCAGCGCCGCCGCCTCGTCCTCGCTGCAGTCCAGCAGCGTCGCCACCGGCCGTCGCGTGGCGACGATGACATGGCCATCGTTGACCTGGCCGGCATCCATGAAGGCGAAGACGAGCTCGTCCTCGTAGACCTTGGCGCACGGCAGCTCGCCGCTGGCGAGGCGCTCGAAGACCGTCGGCATCGCGCGGCGCGGCGAAGTCGCCGGTCAGCTCGGCGTCGGCGTGCCCGACATGCGGTCGAACTTCAGGAAATACTGGCGCGCGAGCGCGACCAGCTGGGCCTGGGTCGGCTGGTCGACCGTCTCCCAGCCGACGATCTGCGGCGCCAGCGCAGGCCGGTGCTTGTCGACATAGTGCCTGAAGTCGCCGATCGACTTGTGCGAGCCGGTGACCAGGATCTCGGCGATGCCCGCGAGCGCGTCGCACACCTCGCCGAAGAATTCGTGCTCGGTGCGCACCGTGCTGCCGTGGTAGGCGGTGTGGTGCGAGTGCGCCTTGATCTTCTGCGCCTGCACATGCTCGGCATCGAACTGCAGGATCTCGGCGGTCTGGTGGTCGATGCGTAGCACGGCGTGAAAGGTCGGCATGGGTGGGTCTCCGGAGATGGGGGCAAGAGGACGGAGGGGCGGGCCCGGCGCGCGGCGCGGCCGGGCGCGCGCCGCGCGTGTCAACGGACAGTCTGCTCGCGGCGCGACTCGCAGTCGACGCAGCGCAGCGCCCAGGGCTCGACCTTCAGGCGATCGTAGGGGATGTCGACGCCGCAATCGGGGCAGCTGCCGTAGTCGCCTCGACCCAGGCGGTCCAGCGCCGCGAGCACGGCGTCGAGCTCGCGCCGCTCGTGCTCGGTCAGCGCATTGGCGATCTCGCGCTCGGGCAGGCGCTGCGGGGCATCGTCGCCGTCCTGCGTCAGCATGTCGTGCGCGCGCTCCGCCGCGCTGCGCCCGCGCAGGTGCTCGTCGAGCTGGCGCTCGAGCGCATCGCGGCGCTGCTCCAGCTCGGCCCGCAGCAGCGCGCGCTGGCCGCTCGTCAACAAGGTGCTCATCGAACCTCCCGGGATGTCATCTATATGGATGATGCGCCACCGGCGGCCGGATCCGATTGACTGCCATCAAGCGCGCGAAAGGCGGGGATCGCGCTGACGGGCTGCGGCGCCGGGAGCCGAATCCTGCGGCCGGCCGAAGGGATCCCGGACCTCGGGCCCGACAGCCTCCTAGAATTTCCTCCCATGCCATCCCTGCCGAGCCGCTGCGAGGTGCTGGTGGTCGGCGCCGGGCCGGCCGGCAGCGCCTGTGCGCAGATGCTGGCGCGCGCCGGGCATGAGGTCGCGCTGGTCGACCAGCATGCCTTCCCGCGCGACAAGACCTGCGGCGACGGCCTGATCCCGGACGCGCACGCGGCGCTGGCGCGGCTGGGCGTGCTCGACGAGGTGATGGCGCTGGCGCAGCCGGTGCACCATGTCAGCTGCTTCGGGTCGCGCGGCGGGCGCATCGATGTCCCGGGGCGGCTCGCGGTGCTGCAGCGGCGCGTGCTCGACCACCTGCTGCTGCGCGCCGCCGAGCGCGCCGGCGCGCGGCTGCTGCCGCCGGCGCGCTTCGAGGCGCCGCTCGTCGACGGCGAGCGCGTGGTCGGCGCGCGGCTCGCCGCCGGCGGCGCAGCGCACGAGATCGGCGCGCGCTGGGTCGTGCTGGCGACCGGCGCGCCGCCGCAGGCGATGATCGCCGCCGGGCTGAACGAGCGCCGCGACCCGAGCGGCGTCGCACTGCGCGGCTACCTGCGCCACGACGGCATGCGCGATCGCATCACGACGCTGCAGATCGTCTGGCACCGGCGGCTCGCCGGCGGCTACGGCTGGATCTTCCCGCTGCCCGGCGGCGTCTTCAATATCGGCGCCGGGATCACCGGCAGCTATGCCGAGCGCAGGCACAACCTGCGCCAGCTGTTCGAGGCCTTCTGCGAGCTGCACGCCGACGCGCGCGCGCTGGTCGACGGCGGCCACTGGGAAGGCCGGCTCGAGGGCGCGCCGCTGCGCTGCTCGCTGACCGGCGCGCGTCGCACGCGGCCGGGCATGCTCGCCACCGGCGAGGCGATCGGCAGCACCTACGCCTTCACCGGCGAGGGCATCGGCAAGGCGATGACCACCGGCATGATGGCCGCCGACGCGATCGCCGCCGGCGGCGACGACGCCAGCGCGCGCGTGCGCTACGAGGCGGCGCTGCGCGAGCTCGAGCCCAGGTTCGCGCTGTACCAGAAGGCCGAGCATGTGAACCGCCGGCCGTGGCTGACCGACCTCGTGATCTGGCGCGCGCGGCGCAGCCCGCGCATCCTGCGCCGCATGAGCGGGGTGCTGGAAGAGACGCAGAACCCGGGCCGGCTGCTGAGCTGGCGCGGCATCGGCAAGCTGATGTTCGAGTAGGCGCGCCGCCGATGTGCCAGCTGCTGGGCATGAGCGCGAACACGCCGACCGACGTGATGTTCAGCTTCGCCGGCCTGGCCCGGCGCGCCGACGAGCATGGCGACGGCTTCGGCATCGCCTTCTTCGAGGACCGCGGCGTGCGCCTGTTCGTCGACCCCGACAGCGCGCGGCGCTCGCCGGTGGCGGAGATGATCCGCCGCTACCCGATCCGCAGCCGGCATGTGGTCGCGCATATCCGCAAGGCGACCGCCGGCGCGGTCGCGCTGGCCAACTGCCACCCGTTCGTGCGCGAGCTGTGGGGCCGCTACTGGGTCTTCGCGCACAACGGCGACCTGAAGGGCTTCGCCCCGAGGCTGCACGGCGCCTTCCGCCCGGTCGGCGACACCGACAGCGAGCTCGCGCTGTGCTGGCTGATGCAGGAGCTGGCGAAGTCGCACGCCGACGTGCCCGGGGTCGACGAGCTGACGCGCACGCTGGCCGAGCTGCTGCCGCAGCCGGCGGCGCACGGCAGCTTCAACGTGCTGCTGTCCAACGGCCAGGCGCTGTGGGCGCACGCCTCGACCAGGCTGCACTGGCTGGTACGCGCGCACCCGTTCGGCGCTGCGACGCTGGCCGACGAGGACCTGCGGGTCGACTTCGCCGCGCTGACCTCGCCGAGCGACCGCGTCGCCATCGTCGCCACCGAGCCGCTGACCGCCGACGAGGCCTGGACGCCGATGCAGCCGGGCGAGCTGCGCGTCTTCGTCGACGGCGCGCCGCGCGCGCAGCCGGAATGCGCCGCCGTGGCGCGCCCGGCGGCGCCCAGCCGAGAATAGGCGCGTGCCGCCCACGCCGACCGAGCCGCCATGCCTGCGATCCCCGTCCCGCGCTTCGACGAGTTCTACCGCCACGGCGAGCTGACGCGGCTGCTGCAGGACTACGCCGAGGCGGCGCCGCAGCTCGTGCAGCTGCGCTCGATCGGCAGGAGCCACGAGGGGCGCGAGATCTGGCTCGTCATCGTGACCAACGCTGCCACCGGCGCCGACGAGGACAAGCCCGCGCTGTGGATCGACGGCAATATCCACGCCGCCGAGCTGACCGCCGGCACCGCCTGCCTGTACTTCCTGCACCAGCTGGTCGCCGGCCACGGCGAGGACCGCGAGGCGACGCAGCTGCTCGACACGCGCGCGGTCTATATCTGCCCGCGCCTGAACCCCGACGGCGCCGAGCTGGCGCTGGCGGACCGGCCGCGCCACATCCGCAGCTCGACCAGGCCCTACCCCTGGGACGAGGACCCGGTCGAGGGCCTGACGGTGCAGGATGTCGACGGCGACGGGCGCGTGCTGTCGATGCGAATCCCGGACCCGCACGGGCCCTACAAGAAACATCCCGACGAGCCGCGGCTGATGGTCCCGCGCGCGCCGGGCGAGTTCGGCGGCGAGTATTACCGCGTGATGCCCGAAGGCATGCTGACGAACTGGGACGGGCTGCGCCTCGAGGTCAACAAGGACCGCGAGGGGCTGGACCTGAACCGCAACTTCCCGTCGTACTGGCGGCAGGAGTTCGAGCAGCCCGGCGCCGGCCCCTACCCGACGAGCGAGCCCGAGGTGCGCGCGATGGTCGACTTCGTCGTGCGCCATCCGAATATCGGCGCGGCGGTCAGCTTCCACACCCACAGCGGCGTCATCCTGCGGCCGATGGGCACGCAAAGCGACGACGACATGACGCCCGAGGACCTGTGGATCTACAAGCGGCTGTCGGACCTCGGCGCGCGGCTGACCGGCTACCCGGCGGTCAGCATCTTCCACGAGTTCAAGTACCACCCCAAGCAGACGATCACCGGCACCCAGGACTGGATCTACGAGCATCTCGGCGCGCTGTTCTGGACGGTCGAGATCTGGGCCCCGAACAAGGAGGCCGGGATCACCGACTATGCGTGGATCGAGTGGTACCGCGACCACCCGGTCGAGGACGACCTCAAGCTGCTGAAGTGGAGCGACGAGCAGTGCGCCGGCCAGGCGCATGTCGACTGGCAGCCCTTCATGCACCCGCAGCTCGGCGCGGTCGAGATCGGCGGCTGGGACAAGATGAACTTCTGGCGCAACCCGCCGCCCTGGCTGCGCGAGCGCGAGGCGGCGCGCTTCCCCGGCTGGCTGAAGACGCTGGCACTGGCGCTGCCGCGCCTCGAGGTGCTGCGCACCGAGGTGCGCGCGCTCGGCCCAGAGACCTGGCGCGTGCGCTTCGCGGTCGCCAACGCCGGCTACCTGCCGAGCTACGTCAGCCGGCGCGCGCTGGAGCGCAAGACGGTGCGCGGCACGGTATTCGAGATCCACCTGCCCGCGGGCGCGACGCTGGTCGGCGGCGCGCCGCGCATCGTCGCCGGCCACCTCGAAGGGCACGCGCCGCAGTCCTCGCTGCTGGCCTTCCTGCCGCGGCGCGAGATCACCGGCGAGCGCGCGGTCGCCGAGTGGATCGTCAAGGCCCCGGTGGGCACGCGCATCGCGCTGGCCGCGCGCGCCGACCGCGCCGGTGCCGTGCGCACCGAGGCGACGCTGGACTGACGCCGCGGCGCAGGTCGCGCCTCGGCGGCCACGCGCGCCGCGTCAGGACCCCGCCCGCAACGACGCGCGCTGCACGCGCGCCCAGCGTGCGATCATGCGCTGCAGCCGCTCGGGCTCGGTCGGCTTGGGCAGGAAGTCGTTCATCCCGGCGGCCAGCGCGCGCTCGCGCTCGCCGACCAGCGCCGCCGCGGTATGCGCGATCACCGGCAGCCGCGCGGCGTCGAAGCGCCGGCGCAGCGCGCGCACCGCCTCGCAGCCGCCGAGCCCCGGCATCTGCAGGTCCATCAGCACGAGCTGGTAGGGGTCGCCCGCGGCCTCGGCGGCGTCCACCGCATCCAGCGCCTGGCGGCCGTCGGTCGCGCAGTCCACGCGCAGCCCCAGGTGCTCGAGCTGCGCCGTCGCGACCAGGTTGTTGACCTCGTTGTCGTCGACCACCAGCACATGCAGCCCGGCGAGGTCGACCTCGTCGCCTTCGCCGGCGGCGAGCAGCGGCGCCGGCGCCGATTCCATCGCATCCACCGCCGGCAGCGGCAGGCGGGCCCAGAAGCAGCTGCCGGCGCCGGGGACGCTGCGCAGGCCGACCTCGCCGCCCATCAGCCGCGCGAGCTGGCGGCAGATCGACAGCCCCAGCCCGGTGCCGCCATAGCGCCGCGTCGTCGAATCGTCGGCCTGCGAGAAGGGCTCGAACAGGCGCGCTTGCAGCGCCGGGTCGACGCCGGGGCCGGTATCGTGCACCTCCAGCCGCACCGCGTCGCCGGCCTCGCGCCGCGCGACCAGCCGCACCTGCCCGGCGGCGGTGAACTTCAGCGCGTTGCCGAGGTAGTTGACGAGGATCTGGCGCACGCGCAGCGCATCGCCGCGCACCCAGCCGAGCTCGGGGTCGATATCGAGCGACAGCGCGAGCGCGCGCCCGGCGGCCAGCGCCGCGTGGCTGCGGTGGAGCTTGCGCAGCAGCGCCGGCAGGTCGAACGGCGCGGCCTCGATCGCCAGCCGCCCGGCCTCGATCTTGGACAAGTCCAGGATATCGGAGACGATCAGCCCGAGCGACTGCGCGCTGTCGACGATCTGCTCCAGATACTGGCGCCGGCGCTCCTCGGGTGTCGCCGGGTTGCGCGCCAGCTGCGCCAGCCCGATCAGCCCGTTCAGCGGCGTGCGCAGCTCGTGGCTGGTATTGGCGAGGAACGCGCTCTTGGCGCGGTTGGCGGCCTCGGCGGCGTCGCGCGCGCGCGCCAGCGCCGCGTCGGCGCGCCGGCGCTCCGTGATGTCCTCGGCGATCCAGATCGTGCCGCCCTGGCTGGGGTGCGAGCGGTCGACCGCGCGTGCCATGAAGCGCGCCGGAAACAGGCTGCCGTCGTGCCGGCGCAGCTCGCATTCGACCTCGGCCTGCTCGCCGCGTGCCAGCAGCGGCGCGATGCGCGCGCGCAAGGCGGCGGCGGCCTCGTCGCCGGGCATGACGATCGTGACCGGCTGCCCGACCAGCGCGCCGTC
Organism: Burkholderiales bacterium; assembly: GCA_016191995.1. GTDB lineage: Bacteria > Pseudomonadota > Gammaproteobacteria > Burkholderiales > Burkholderiaceae_C > Rubrivivax. The sequence continues at coordinate 44,425 of JACPVA010000007.1, forward strand.
GGGCCAGCCGAGCATCGCCTGCAGCGCCGGGTTGACCCACTGGAAGCGTTCGTCGCGCGTCATCGCGATGCCGACCGAGGCGTTGTCGAGGATCGCCTCGCGCTCGAGCCGCTCGCGCTCGGAGGCCGAGACGTCGCGCCCGTTGACGACCAGGTACTCGCGCCGGTCCATCTCGAAGCGCGCGCCCGACAGCAGGATCGGCAGCACGCGGCCGTCGCGCCGCACCAGCTGCAGCGGCATGTCCTGCACCCGGCCGCGCGCGCGCACCTCGCGCACGAAGCGCTCGCGATCGGCCGGGTCGCGCCACACCCCGATCTCCAGCGAGCTGCGCCCGACGACCTCGTCGGCGGTCCAGCCGGTGATGCGTTCGTAGGCCTGGTTGACCATCGCATAGCGGCCGCTGGCGAGGTCCGACAACGAGATCAGGTCCGGGCTGCTGGCCACCAGGTGCGACAGCAGCGCCTCCGAGCGCCGCACCGCCTGCTCGGCACGATGGCGCTCGGTATCGTCGACGAAGATCGACAGCACCGCCGTGCCGCGCTCGGTCGCGACCGCCACGCCGGTGCTGCGCACCATCAGGCGCCGGCCGTCGTGCGCGGTCAGCCGGTACTCGGCCACCGCCAGCGCCTCGCCGGGCGGCATCGTCTGCAGCCGCTCGATGCGCCGGCGCGCGCGCTCGCGCGCGTCGCCGTCGTCGTACATCGCCAGCAGGTCGGAGCCGACCATCGCCACCGCATCGCGCCAGCCGAACAGCAGCGCGGCGGCCGGGTTGGCCTCCTCGACGCGGCCCTCGCGGTGCAGCACCAGCGCGGTCGGCGTGCTGAAGAAGAGGTCCTGGTAGCGCGCCTCGGTCAGCGCCAGCGCCTGGCGCGCGCGCAGATCCTCGGTGACGTCGCGTGCCACCCCCCAGTAGCCGCGGAAGACGCCGCGCTCGTCGAAGCGCGGCTCGCCGCTGACGCGCAAGCGGCGCAGCTCGCCGCGCCTGCGCCACCCGACCGGGACATCGCGCAGCCGCTGGCGCGCGCCGAGGTCGGCCTGCAGCCGGTCCAGCACCTCGGGGTCGCATTCGAAGGACGGCAGCTCCCAAGGCAGCTGGCCGATCATCGTCGTGTCCAGCGCGGCGGCGCGGCGGCCGTCGCCGCGCTCGACATCGATCTGCTGCAGCCGCAGCCCGGCGTCGAGCTCCCAGTAGGTGTCGGCGGCGATCTCGAGCAGGCCCTGGAAGCGCCGCTGGCGGTCCTCGGCGGCGCCGGCGAAGCGCTCGACCGCCGCGCGCACGATCCAGCCGCAGGCCAGCGCGATCGCCACCAGCGCCAGCGCGATGATCGCCGGCACCCAGGCCTCGAGGGTTCCGGCCGTCCCGGCGCCGCGGACGAGAAACTCCAGCGCCAGCACCGCCGCCAGCGCCGACGCGCCGACGACGACCCCTGCGCCGGCGCCGCCGACCGCGGCCGCGAAGGCGACGTGCAGCGCGACGAAGCCCATCAGCGGCGCGCTGGCCGCCATCGACAGCAGCGCCGCCGTCGCCCCCAGCGCCAGCGCGGCGAGCGCGCCCACCGCGACCGCACCAGGCACGACGAGGCGAGCCGGCGATCGCCATGCCAGCAGCGCGACGGCGACGACGGCCGCCCAGACCCACAGCACCGGCGAACGCGCCGGCGCCGGCACGCCGGCGATCGCCAGCAGCACCGTCAGCACGCAGGCCAGCGCGACCGCGAGCGCATACGAGCGTGCGGCGTCCTGCCACAGGCGCTCGGCGCGTCGCGGCGGCACCGTGCGCAGCGCGGCGTCGGCCTCGGCGGCGGCGAGCAGCGAGTCGGCGCCTGCGTCGGCGCTCATACGCGCTCTCGCGCGGCGGCGAGCTGGCGCCGCGTCGCCTCGGCGCTGCGGCGTGCCGCGTCGGCCCAGTCGGCGCCCGACGAGGCGTACAGCACCGAGCGCGAGGCGTTGACCGCGATCGGCGCGTCGCGCCGCCAGCCGGCACGCACGGTGGCCTCGGCGTCGCCGCCCTGCGCGCCGACACCCGGGATCAGCAGCGGCAGCGTCGGCGCGATCTCGCGCACCCGCGCGATCTCCGCCGGGTAGGTCGCACCGACGACCAGGCCGAGCTGGCGGCCGCGGTTCCACGGCCCGGCGGCCAGCCGCGCGATGCGCTCGAAGACCTTCTCGCCGCCTTCCAGCGTCTGCCCCTGCAGCTCGTCGCCGCCGGGGTTGGAGGTGCGGCACAGCAGGATCGCGCCCTTGCCGTCCCAGCGCAGGTAGGGCTCGATCGAGTCGAAGCCCATGAACGGCGACAGCGTCACGGCGTCGGCGCGGTAGCGCTCGAAGGCCTCGCGCGCATACTGCTCGGCGGTGGCGCCGATATCGCCGCGCTTGGCGTCCAGGATCACCGGGACGTCCGGCGCGACGCGGCGGATATGTGCGATCAGCCGCTCGAGCTGGTCCTCGGCGCGCTGCGCGGCGAAGTAGGCGATCTGCGGCTTGAACGCGCAGGCCAGGTCGCGCGTGGCGTCGACGATGCCGGTGCAGAAGTCCAGGATGCGCGCCGCGTCGCCGCGCCAGGGACCGGGGAAGCGCGCCGGGTCCGGGTCCAGGCCGACGCACAGCAGCGAGTCGGCACGCTGCGCGGCCGCGGACAGGGCGTCGCTGAAGTTCACGTCGGGTCGCGCGTGCTGGCGCCGGGGGGCGGGATGCGGCGCGCCAGGGCGGCGGCGCAGCCGGTGTAGCCCGACGGGCTCATCGCCTTCAGCCGGGCCTTCTCCTGCATCGGCAGCGCCAGGCCGTCGATGAAGGTCGCCAGGCTCTCGCGCGTGACGGATTTGCCGCGCGTCAACGCCTTGAGCTGCTCGTAGGGCTCGGGCAGGCCGTGGCGGCGCATCACCGTCTGCACCGCCTCGGCCAGCACCTCCCACGCCGCATCGAGGTCGGCGGACAGCCTGGCGCGGTCGGGCTCGAGCTTGTCCAGCCCGCGCGCCAGGCTGTTGTGCGCGAGCGCCGTGTAACCCAGCGCCACGCCCATGTTGCGCAGCACGGTCGAGTCGCTCAGGTCGCGCTGCCAGCGGCTGACCGGCAGCTTCTGGCTCAGGTGCGCGAGCAGGGCATTGGCCAGCCCCAGGTTGCCCTCGGCGTTCTCGAAGTCGATCGGGTTGACCTTGTGCGGCATGGTCGAGCTGCCGACCTCGCCGTCCTTCAGCCGCTGGCGGAAGTAGCCGAGCGACACATAGCCCCAGATGTCGCGCGCGAGGTCGATCAGGATCGTGTTGCTGCGCGCGACGGCGTCGAACAGTTCGGCCATCCAGTCGTGCGGCTCGATCTGGATCGTGTACGGGTTGAAGACCAGGCCCAGGCGCTGCTCGACGACCTCGCGCGCGAAGCGCTCCCAGTCGAAGTCGGGCCAGGCCGCCAGGTGCGCGTTGTAGTTGCCGACCGCGCCGTTCATCTTCGCCAGCGGCTGCACGGCGGCGATGCGCGCGCGCGCCGCGTGCAGCCGCGCGACGACGTTGGCCAGCTCCTTGCCGACCGTGGTCGGGCTCGCGGTCTGGCCGTGCGTGCGCGCGAGCATCGGCAGCTCGGCCAGCGCGTGCGCCATCGCGGTCAGGCGCGCGCTGACGCCGTCCAGCCCCGGCAGCAGCACCTGCGCGCGCGCGGCCTGCAGCATCAGCGCATGGCTGGTGTTGTTGATGTCCTCGCTGGTGCAGGCGAAGTGGACGAACTCCGACGCCGCGCGCAGCTCGTCGGAGGCCGCCAGGCGCGACTTGAGCCAGTACTCGACCGCCTTGACATCGTGGTTGGTGCGCCGCTCGATGGCCTTGATCGCCTGCGCGTCGGGCTCGCCGAATCCGGCGACGAGCGCGCGCAGCTGCTCGCGCGCTGGCGCCGACAGCGGCGGGAACTCGGCGAAGCCGGCGTCCGACAGCGCGACGAACCACTCGACCTCGACCTGGACCCGGCGCTGCATGAGGCCGAACTCCGACATCAGCGGGCGCAGCGCCGCGAGCTTGGGCGCGTAGCGGCCGTCCAGCGGCGACAGGGCGGTGAGGGCGGACAACGACATCGCGGCGGCGCGGCCAATGGGGGCCGTGAGTGGAGGCCGGCGACGCGCGCGGCGAAGGCCGGACGGGATGCGGGGCACCCGCCGCGGCCGGGGCTGTGCGACGGGAAGGGCTCTCGATTCTAGGAGGCCGGGGCGCTGGCGGCGCGCGACCGGCCGACCCCAGCGACAAGCAGGCCTGGCGGTGCCTCGAGGCCGACGCGCCACGCGCCGATCCCGTCGCGCCGGGACGCTTTCGTCAGGCGTTGACCATCCCGAAGATCGCGTAGTAGCCGAGCGCCGCCAGCAGCGCGGTGGCCGGCACGGTGACGACCCAGGCGGCTGCGATCTTGAGCAGCTCGGAGCGCTTGACGAGTTGCTGGCGGTAGACCTTCCTCAATCGCTTGCGCTCCTGCGCCGACAGCTCCGCCGGCGCCCGGTGCGCCTTGAGCTGTGCCAGCATCTCGCGCTTGCGCTCCAGCGACGCGGCGCTGAACTCGGCGAGGAAGGCCTCGACCACCTCGCGGTCCTCTCCCAGGTGGTGCAGCCGGATGAAGTCCAGCGCGTCGGCGTGGCGGCGCTTGAGGTATTCGCGCAGGAAGCCGACGCCGAACACGCCGCCGACCGCGATATGCGTCGAGCTGACCGGCAACCCGAGTTGCGAGGCGACGATCACCGTCACCGCGGCCGACATCGCGATGCAGAACGCGCGCATCTGGTCGAGCTCGGTGATCTCGCTGCCGACCTTGCGGATCAGCCGCGGCCCGTACAGCAGCAACCCGAGCGAGATGCCGACGGCGCCGACGACCATGACCCAGGCCGGGATCGCTGCCTTGGCACCGACCTGCCCGCTGCGCACCGCCTCGGCGACCGCGGCCAGCGGCCCGACCGCATTGGCGACGTCGTTGGCGCCATGCGCGAAGCTCAGCAGCGCCGCGGCGCAGACCAGCGGCAGCGTGAACAGCTCGTTGATGGCAGCCTTGGTGTTCAGCATCGTGGCCGTGCGATGGGCGACCCAACTGCGCGCCAGCCGCCACGCGAGCACCCCCAGCACCGCGCCGATCAGCAGCGCCTGCACGAAGCCGGTCTTCCAGACCCGGTTCAGCCCCTTGAGGACGAGGTAGCTCGTGAATGCGCCGGCCATCAGCCCGATCAGCAGCGGCACCATGCGCCGCGCCGCGTCGACCATGTCGCCGCGCCAGGTGATCGTGTGCTTGATCCAGTACAGGAAGCCGGCGGCGACCAGCCCGCCGAGAAGCGGCGAGACGACCCAGCTCGCGGCGATCTCGCCGAGCTGGCCCCAGTTGGCGGCCTGCACGCCGCCGGCGGCCAGCCCGGCGCCGAGCACCGCGCCGACGATCGAGTGCGTGGTCGAAACCGGCGCGCCGAGCGCGGTGGCGATGTTGAGCCACACCGACGCCGCCAGCAGCGCCGCCGTCATCAGCCAGATGAAGCGGTCGGTGCCGGCGATCGCATCGGCGCGGATGATCCCCTTCTGGATCGTCGCGACGACATCGCCGCCGGCGATCAGGGCGCCAGCCGCCTCGAACACCGCCGCGATGAGCAGCGCGCCGGCCATCGTGATCGCGCGCGAGCCGACCGCCGGGCCGACGTTGTTGGCGACGTCGTTGGCGCCGATATTCATCGCCATGTAGCCGCCGATCATCCCGGCGGCGACGAGCATGATCGCGTGCGGACCGGTGGCGCCGTGCGTCAGCCCCGTGTAGAGCATGATCAGGACGACGAAGACCAGGCCGACGCCCAGCCGCAGCGAGTCGGCGCGGCCCTTGCGGGCGGCCTTGTCGATCTTGGCGAGGCTGGTCAGCTTCATCGGGGCATGCGGCGACGATGGCGGCATGCCCGTGGCGGCGACCGCGACGGGGGCGGATTGTGACAGTTTCGTGACAGCGGCCGGCGCAAGAAGAACCGGCCCCGCAGGGCCGGTCGCTCAGCTCGCCGCTTGCCGCGCCGCGCGTCGCGCGCGGCGCGGGGGCAGGGTCAGACGCGCTCGAAGACCGCCGCGATCCCCTGGCCGCCGCCGATGCACATCGTCACCAGCGCATAGCGGCCGCCGCTGCGGTGCAGCTCGTAGATTGCCTTGGTCGCCAGGAAAGCGCCCGAGCAGCCGATCGGGTGGCCCAGCGCGATCGCGCCGCCGTTCGGGTTGACCTTCGCGAGGTCGAACTCCAGGCCGCGCGCGACCGCGATCGCCTGCGCCGCGAAGGCCTCGTTGGACTCGATGACGTCCATCTTGTCCAGCGTCAGGCCCGCCTTCTTCAGCGCCAGCTTGGTCGCCGGGATCGGGCCCTCGCCCATGATCTCGTTCGGCACCCCGGCCACCGCGTAGCCGACCAGGCGCGCCAGCGCCTTGTGGCCGGCCTTGGATGCGGTCTCGGCGTCGCCGAGGACGAAGAACGCCGCGCCGTCGTTGATCCCCGAGGAGTTGCCGGCGGTGACGCTGCCGTCCTTCTTGAACGCCGGCTTGAGCTTGGCCAGGCTCTCCAACGTCGTGCCGGCCTTCACGTGCTCGTCGGTGTCGAAGCTGACCTCGCCCTTCTTGGTCTGCTTGACGACCGGGACGATCTGGCTCTTGAAGCGTCCTTCGGCGATCGCCGCCGCCGCGCGCCGGTGCGACTCGACCGCCAGCGCATCCTGCTCCTCGCGCGTGATGCCCCACTTGGCGACCAGGTTCTCGGCCGTGATCCCCATGTGGCCGACGCCGAAGGGGTCGGTCAGCGCGCACACCATCGCGTCGAGGATCTTGGCGTCGCCCATGCGCGCGCCGGTGCGCATCTGCGGGCTGAGGTAGGCGCCGCGGCTCATCACCTCGACCCCGCCGCCGACGCCGTAGTCGCAGTCGCCGAGCAGGATGTTCTGCGCCGTCGTCACGATGCCCTGCAGGCCCGACGAGCACAGCCGGTTGACCGCCATCGCCACCGAGTCCATCGGCAGCCCGGCCTGGATGCTGGCCACACGCGCGACATAAGCGTAGCGGCTCTCGGTCGGGATGCAGTTGCCCACCGTCACGTAATTGATCGCCTTCGGGTCCACGCCGGAGCGCTGCACCGCCGCCTTCATGACCTGGCCGGCGAGCTCGGCCGGCTCGATGTCCGCCAGGCTGCCGCCGAAGGTCCCGATCGCCGAACGCGCCGCGCCCAGCACCACCACGTCTCGCTTGCTCATCACCGTTCTCCAAGGTCGAGGGAAATAGGACAAACGCGAAGATAGCGCGTTCGGGCTGGCTGCGGGCTGACATCCGTGCCCGGTACATTGTCTCCGAGCCGCCGCGCCAGGCCTGCAGTAGCAGGGCCGCGGCTACTCGATCGGCTCCGCCCGGTCGCGCGCGACGAGGGCGTCGACCCAGACCCCGCCCGGGTAGGCGCGCTCGTCGCGCGCGCCGGTGCTCAGGTCGAGCGCCCAGGCCGACGCGAGCTTGCGCAACGTTTGCACATTCGCCGGCAGCGGCCTGCCCTGGCCGCAGGCCGCGATCGCCAGCAGCTCGGTGTCGCCGCCTTCGGCGTCGACATGGGTCGAGCGGTCCGTGAGCTGCAGGCCGACGAAGCCGTCGCCGCCGGCAGCCAGCGCCGCCGCCCGCGCGGCGCGCAGCGCCGGATAGGCATTGTGGTCGGCGTTGCAGGGTGCCGCGTTGGCGCTGACGACGCGCACGGGCCGCCGGCCGCCATCGACCAGCGCCAGCAACTGCTCGTCGAAGCCTTCTGCCGCCACCGGGTCGAACAGGACCGCGCCGGCGACCCGTTCCGGCGCCGATTGCGCCATCGCCCAGCCCAGCCGGACCGCGAACGCGGCGCCGGCCGAGTGCCCGCCGACGAGTGTGCGTCGCGGCGCATACCGGCCGTCGGGGGCGACGAGGCCGGCCAGGAGCTTCTCGGCCAGTGCGTCGGCCAGCGCCGGGTTGCCGCCAGCCATCGGTGCGTCCACGCACAGGGCCATCAGCCCGGCTGCCATCAGGCCCGCCGTGGTCGATCGCAGGTTGTCGCAGCGGCGCGCGAAGCCGTGCTCGACGACCGCCAGCGCCGGCGGCGCGGTGCCGGCCGGGTCCGGCAGGTACCAGCGCACCTCGTAGACCCGGCCGCCGACCTCCAGTTCGTCGCCGACGATGCGCCCACCCGCGACCCGGAGCCCGGCCGGCAGCGCGCTGGCCTGCACTTCCTGGGCCTGCTGCGCATGCGCCGAAAGCAGCGCCGGCATGGCCAGCAGCGAGGCCGCAGCGACCGCGCACCGGATAAGGTGGCCAGCCAAGCCTTTCATGTCGAAAGCATACGCCAGGCCGATGCCGCGCGACAGCCTTGGCGCTGGCGGGCGCCGGCGCCGCAGCGCGTCTCAGGGCGTCCTGAGCCTCGGCTCGTCGAGTCCCGTGGCGCGGTTGAGCTGCATCAGGGTCTGCGGTCCGGCCAGGCCGTCGGGCGACAAGCCCTGGACGAGCTGGAACGCAAAGACCCTCTGCGACTGCGGCCGCCCATGCCCGCCCGGGTCGACCAGGTCCAGCCGGCCGTCGAGCCAGCGCGCCGAAGGGCTGTCGCCCGCGACGAAAAGGTCGCCGCGCCATCCGGGCGGCGTGCGCCATAGCGTCGCGAACTCGCCGCGCCAGTTGCGCGCCAGCACGGCCAGCGCAACGCGGCGCTCGACACCGGCCAGGCTCAGCAGCGCCTCGGCTTCGGACAGCCCGGTCAGCAGCGCGTACGCGGTCCGGCCGCGATCGTCCTCCAGGACCAGGATCGCCGGCCGCTGGAGCTGGCGCACAGGCGCCAGCCCCCCGCGCCCGCGATAGCACTCGAGGCCCGCCCCGGCAGCCGCCGCGCAAGGCTCGCCCGCGCCGAGCGATGCACCCCACAGTCCGGCCAGAGATCGCCAGGCGGCGGCCTCGTCGGCTGCGGCAGCGCCGAACACCCCACCGAGGTCGTCGACCGACAGAGGCGCGGCCGGAGGTGCGACGGCGGCTGCGGCGTTCACGGCCGCGGGCGCGGGCGACCCAGCGGTCGCGGGCGACGCCTGCGCGACCACCGGGACACGCGCCGAGCGCCCCTCCGTTGTGTCCGCCGCCCCGGCAGTCGGCACCAACCCCGGCGCGGCGAGCGGGGCCGTCTGCGGGCCCGCCCCGGCGCCCGTGCCGACGGCGTCGCGCAGCCAGGGCGAGGCGATCAAGGCAAGGCCCAGCAGCGCCGCCGTACCGTAGCCGAACAGGGCCCGCCGCGGCAACGTCGCCGCCACGGCGTCGCCGGGCGCGCTTTCGGCGACGACGGGGGCTGGCAGGGTCCGATCGGCAGCTCGCGACGCAGGCGCCGGGCGCGCGAAGACCTCGCCGGCCGCCCGCTCGACCTGCGCCAGCCCGACGCGTCGCTGGCGCGATTGCCAGGCCGCAAGCAGCGCGCGATCGCACAGGACGTTGATCCGCCTCGGCAGGCCGCCGGACAGCGCATGGATCCTCGCCATCGCCTCGTCGTCGAACGGCGGCGGCCCGCCGTTGCCCGCCACCGCCAGCCGGTGGGCGATATAGCGCCGCGTCTCGTCGGCCGGCAGCGCGCCGAGGTGGTAACGCGCGACGACGCGCGACGCCAGCGGCTCGAGCTCGGGTCGCTCCAGCAGGTCGTGCAGCTCGGGTTGGCCGATCAGCAGCACCTGGACCAGCTTGCGGTCCGCGGTGACGAGGTTGGTCAGCAGCCGAAGCTGCTCGAGCACCGCCACCGACAGCGCCTGCGCCTCGTCGATGACGATCAGGCTGCGCCGTCCGCGCGCGTGCGCCAGCAGCAGGTGGCCATGCAGGGCGTCGATCGGGTCGCGCGTGCCCGCGTCGGGAAGCTCGACGCCGAGGTCCTCCATGAGGCGCGCCAGCAGCGCGTCGACGCCGAGCTTGGGGTTCACCACCGTCGCGACGTCCCAGCTCGGCGGGAGTTGCTCCAGCAGGCAGCGCCAGACCGTCGTCTTGCCGGCGCCGACCTCGCCGGTCAGCAGCACGAATCCGCCGCCGCCGCGCAAGCCGATCTCGAGCTGCCGCAGCGCCTCGAGGTGCTGCGCGCTGAGGTACATGAAGCGCGGGTCGGGGGCGACCGAGAAAGCCTCGCCGCCGAGCCCGAAGAACGGCTCGTACATGCCGCGCAGCATAGCGGCCGACCCCGCGCCGACCACTTGCGGTTACCCTCGACGCTGTGCGCCGGCGTCGCACGCTTCACGCTCCGCGCGCCGGCGCCGCCCGAAACCTCCCGTCCGTCCTCCACCCGAGCCAGCACGCCACGATGACCACGACCTCGCCGACCCGCGCGCCGACCCCCGCGCCGGCGCGCCCGCCCGCTTCGCGCCCAAGCCCCGCCCACCTCGCCCCGGCGGCGCTGATCGACAGCGACCACCCGGCCGTGATCGCCTTCGCCGCCGAGCACGCGCGCGGCGACGACGACCGCGCGCGCGCGCTGGCGCTATTCCACGCCGTGCGCGACGGCTTCCGCTACGACCCCTACCGCATCGAGCTGAGCCCCGCCGGCATGAAGGCCAGCGCGGTCGTCGAGCGCGGCTACGGCTGGTGCGTGCCGAAGGCCGGGCTGCTCGCGGCGGCATGCCGCGCAATCGACATCCCGGCGCGCGTCGGCTATGCCGACGTCCGCAACCACCTGTCGACGGCGCGCATGCGCGAGCTGATGCAGACCGACCTGTTCGTCTGGCACGGCTATACCGAGGTCTGGCTCGACGAGCGCTGGATCAAGGCCACGCCGGCCTTCAACATCGAGTTGTGCGAGCGCTTCGGCCTGCTGCCGCTGGACTGGGACGGCCAGAGCGATTCGCTGTACCACCCGTTCGACCGCGCCGGCAACCGCCACATGGAATATGTCGCCGAGCGCGGCACCTACGACGACATCCCGCTGGCGGCGATCCTGGAGGGCTTTCGCGCCCACTACCAGGGTTGGGGCGAGGCCGGCGACCCGCTGGCCGAGGCGAGCTTCGACGACGACGTCGAGCGCGAGGTCGCCGGCGACACGCGCTGACGGCCCCATCCCGGGCACCTCCCAGCGTCGCCGAAGACCTCCACGATCGCCGCCATGGTCCGGCGCAGCAACCCGGATCGCGCCAGGCCTCCCCCGCGACACAGGTCACCACGCATGCCGGCAGCGGATGCAGAGCCGGCGCACGTCGCCGCGGTGGGCGCGGCGCGCTGGTTCATAGCGCTGTGGCCCGACGATGCGGCGCGCGACGCGCTGCAGGCATTGCAGTCTCGCTGGTCCTGGCCGCCCCAGGCGCGGCCGACACACGCCGACCGGCTGCACCTGACGCTGCACTTCCTGGGCCCGCTGCCCGATGCCGCACTGGCATCGCTGCGCGAGGCGCTCGCCGGCGTGCGCGCCGCGCCGCAGCGCTGGTCGTTGCGCCGCGCCGCGATCTGGAAGGGCGGCGTCGCCGTCGTCGAGCCAGCACGCATCCCGGCCGCGGCGCAGGCCCTGCACGATGCGCTGGCCGAGGTGCTGCGGGTGCAGGGTCTGCCGCTGGAGGACCGGCCCTGGCGGCCGCATGTCACGCTCGCCCGGCGCGCTTCGGGTGCGGCGGCGCCGGCGGCGTTCGAGCCGATCGAGTGGACCGCGCGCCGCTTCGAGCTCGTAGGCTCGGACGGCGGATACCGGCGCGTGGCGCGCTGGCCGCTCGCGGTGCGGCCGCGCCACGAGGCCTCGCCGCGGCGCGCCGCGGTCAGTCCGGCGCTGCGGTGCGAGGTCCCGGCGCGGGCTCCGCCTGCGCCCGGCGAGGCGACGGAGGCTCGGCCTGCGCACGGCGATCCGGGGCCTGCAACGCCTGCGCGCGGCGCTCGGGGACGGGCATCTGGTAGATCGTCTGGTTGAGGTGCTGCGCGACGGCCAGCACATCCTCGGCCGCCCAGCCCAGCCGCTCGCGCGCCGCCCACTGCGCGACCTGGTCGACCAGGCCCGCCCAGTCGCGCACCACACGCCGGTCGCGCCAGTGCATCTGCGTCGTGTGGCAGCCGCCGCAGTGCGTCTCGTACAGCAAGGCGCCGCGCGTC
>JACPVA010000003.1 GCA_016191995.1 Burkholderiales bacterium
CGCGCCGCCGCACGGCCCTTGCGTGGCGGGGTGGCCGCCGCGGCGGCTGGCTGCGCCGCGACGAGCACGAGCAGCGCGTCGGCCTGCACCGCGGCCAGGCCCTCGCCGCCGGGCAGCAGCGTGTCGAAGTCCATAATCGGTCCCGGTTCGTAGGAAAGCCGGGCATGGTATTCGATTCGACGGTGCGTCGAGAGCTCGCACGCGGTTTCGCCGCCGCGCTGGTGGTGATCCTCACGATCGTCATCACGATGCTGCTGATCCGCACCGTCGGCCAGGCGGCCAAGGGGCAGGTCGCGCCGCAGGACGTCGTGCTGCTGCTGGGCTACGTCACGCTGGCCAACCTGCCGCTGATGCTGGCGCTGTCGCTGTTCGTCGCCATCGTCGTCACGCTCGGGCGCATGTACCGCGACAGCGAGATGGTGATCTGGTTCGCCAGCGGGGTGCCGCTGACGCGCTTCGTGCGGCCGGTGCTGCGCGCGAGCTGGCCGGTGCTGCTGGTCGTGGTCGGGCTGGTCCTCGTCGCCTGGCCCTGGAGCAACCGCAATATCGCCGAGCTGCGCGAGCGCTATGCACAGCGCTCGGACCTGTCGCGCGTCGCGCCGGGGACCTTCCAGGCCTCCTCCGATGGCAGCCGCGTCTTCTTCATCGAGCGCCAAGGCGACGTCGCCGGCGATGCGCGCAATGTCTTCGTGCTCGCACGGCGCGACGAGGTCGAGTCGGTCACCTCGGCGCGCCAGGGCCGGCTGCAGGCCGAGGGCGACGAGCGCTGGCTGCTGCTGTCGTCGGGGCAGCGCAACGACGTCGACGCGGCCAGCGGCGAGAAGACGCTGGCGCGCTTCGAGGACTACCGGCTGCTGGCCGACGAGCGCATCGCGGCGCGCGCCGGCGAGCTGCCGCCGCGCGCGACGCCGACCGCCGATCTGCTCGGCCGCCCGGGCAGCGCGGAGCGCGCAGAGATCGCCTGGCGCATCGGGCTGGCGCTCGGGGCGGCCAACCTGACGCTGCTGGGGATCGGGCTTTCGGCCGCGCACCCGCGCCGGGCGACGAACTGGAACCTGCTGTTCGCGCTGCTCAGCTTCGTCGTCTACTACAACCTGATCAACGTCTCGCAGGCCTGGGTCGCCGGCGGCCGGCTCGACATGGGCGCGACGCTTCTCGGGCTGCACGGCGCGACGCTGGCGCTGGCGCTGGCGCTGATCGCGTGGCGCGACCACGCGACCGTCTGGCGCGCCTGGTCGCGGCGGCGCGCGGGCTGATCCCGCGCGCGCCGTCCGCGACCGCCCCCCCCGCCCCGATCGAGCCCCGACCGCGACCCGATGAGGACCGTCCGCCGGCTTCTGTACCGCGACATCGCCGGCTCGGTCGGCTTCGTCGCCGCCGCCTTCCTGGCGCTGTTCTTCTTCATCGACCTGGTCGACAAGCTCGACGGGGTCGGCAAGCGCGGGCGAACGACCTTCGGCGCGGTGCTCGAGGCGCTGCTCGAGCTGCCGGGCCGCGCCTACGAGCTGATGCCGATCGCGGTGCTGATCGGTGCCATCTTCTCGCTCGCGCGGCTGGCGCAGAACTCGGAGTTCACGATCCTGCGCACCGGCGGCCTGGGCCCGCGCCGCGCGCTCGTGCTGCTGGCCTGGCTCGGCGTGGCGTTCGCGCTGCTGACCTTCGCGATCGGCGACGCCGCGGTGCCGGCGGCCGAGCGCTATGCGGTGCGCGTTCGCGCCGGTGCCGCGGGCGTGCTCGAGCCCGCGCGCACCGGCGCCTGGCTGCGCGACCGTCGGGTCGAGGACGGGCGCGAGATCGCGGTCTCGGTCAACGTCGGCGCGGCCGAGGTCGACGGCAGCCTGCGCGAGCTGCGCATCTTCGAGTTCGACGAGACGGGCCACCTGCGGCGCCGCATCGCCGCCGCGCGGGCGCGCGTCGGCGACGGTGTCTGGCAGCTCGAGGACGCGCAGACGCTGCACTGGCCGGATGCCGCCGACGGCGGCCGCGCGCAGGCCGCGCTGAAGCGCGAGGCGCAGCTCGCCTGGCCGACCGGGCTCGGCGCCGGCGTCGTCGCCGCCGCGCTGCTGCCCGACGAGACGATGACGACGCTCGCGCTGTGGCGCTACGCGAGCCACCTCGAGCAGCAGCAGCAGACCGCGCAGCGGCAGCAGCTGATGTTCTGGCGCCGCGCCTTCTACCCGCTGTCGTGCATCGTGATGATGGCGCTGGCGCTGCCCTTCGCCTACCTGCACGCGCGCGCCGGCGGCGTCAGCCTGAAGGTCTTCGGCGGCATCATGCTGGGCATCGGCTTCGTGCTGCTGAACAATATCTCGGGCCACCTCGGGCTGCTCGCCGAGCTCGAGCCCTGGCTGGTCTCGGCGGCGCCGGGGCTGTTGTTCCTGCTGCTTTCGCTGGGCGCCTACGCCTGGCTGGTGCGTTACCGATGAACCCATCCCGCGATCGCCCCGGACTCGTGCTCTTCGCGCATGGCGCGCGCGACCCGCGCTGGGCCGCCCCGTTCGAGGCCGTGGCCGCGCGCGTGCGGGCGCAGCGGCCCGGCGTCGAGGTCCGCCTCGCCTACCTGGACCTGATGCGGCCGGACCTGCCGGGCGCCGGTGCCGAGCTCGCCGCCGCCGGCTGCGACTCGGTCAGCGTGCTGCCGCTCTTCCTCGGCGCCGGCGGCCACGTGCGCGAGGACCTGCCGCGGCTGGTCGACGCGCTGCGCGCCGCGCACCCCGGCGTGCGCTGGCTGCTGCTGCCGCCGCTGGGCGAGCTGCCCGCCTTCGTCGATGCGATGGCGGTCACCGCGCTCGCGCTGCTGCCGGGTCACGGTGAACGGGGCGGCGCGGCAGACGACGACGGCAAGGCCGGCGCATGAACCTGCAGCAGTTCCGCTTCGTGCGCGAGGCGGTGCGCCGCGGGCTGAACCTGACCGAGGCCGCGCGCGCGCTGCACACCTCGCAGCCCGGGGTCAGCAAGGCGATCCTCGAGCTCGAGGAGGAGCTCGGCGTCGACATCTTCGTCCGCCATGGCAAGCGGCTGCGGCGGCTGACGCCGCCGGGCGAGCATGTGCTGCGGTCGATCGAGCGCCTGCTGATGGAGCTCGAGAACCTGCGCCGCATCGGGCAGGAGTTCTCGGCCCAGGACAGCGGCACGCTGTCGATCGCGACCACCCACACGCAGGCGCGCTACGTGCTGCCGGCGCCGGTGGCGGCGCTGCGCCGCCGCCACCCCGCGGTGCGCGTCGTGCTGCACCAGGGCAACCCGGAGCAGGTCGCGCAGATGCTGCTCGACGGCGGCGCCGACCTCGGGCTGGCCACCGAGTCGCTGGACGAGTACGACGAGCTGATCACGCTGCCTTGCTACGACTGGCAGCATGTGATCGTCGTCCCCGACGGGCATCCGCTGGCCGCCGTCGAGCGGCCGACGCTGGAGCAGCTCGCCGCCGAGCCGCTCGTCTCCTACCACCCCTCGTTCACCGGCCGGCGGCGCATCGACCAGGCCTTCGCGCAGCGCCGCCTCGCACCCGAGTTCGTGCTCGAGGCGATCGACGCCGACGTCATCAAGACCTATGTCCGGCTCGGTCTCGGGGTCGGCATCGTCG
Source organism: Burkholderiales bacterium (assembly GCA_016191995.1). Lineage (GTDB taxonomy): Bacteria > Pseudomonadota > Gammaproteobacteria > Burkholderiales > Burkholderiaceae_C > Rubrivivax. The sequence goes on from JACPVA010000003.1 coordinate 3,584, forward strand.
CCGAGATGGCGATGCGGCAGGCGGCCGACGGCAGCGAGGCGCAGGCCGACGCCGGGCTGGCGAGCCGCCCGGCGGGCCATCTGTTCGGGCGCAATGTCTCGCGCGTGGCCTTCCGCCGCGGCGCCTACCTGCGCCACTATGTCTACACCTTCGCCGAGCTGCTGTCCGACCGCCTGACGCGCGCGCTGATCGAGCGCGCGCTGGCCGGCGGCGGGTCGGACTACGAGCTCTGAGGCGCGCCGCAGCGCAGACTCGAAGGACACCCGGCTTCCCCGCCGCCCCCGCACCACGCCGAGCCCCCGCGCGAGACCGACCATGCCGCTGCCGCCCCCGCCCCCGCTGCCCAGCCGCCTGCCCGAGGTCGGCACGACGATCTTCAGCGTCATGTCGGCGCTCGCCGTGCGCGCCGGCGCGGTCAACCTCGGCCAGGGCTTCCCGGACTTCGATTGCGACCCGCGGCTGGTCGCGCTCGTCGACGAGGCGATGCGCGCCGGCCACAACCAGTACCCGCCGATGGCGGGCCTGGCGGCGCTGCGCGAGGCGGTGGCGGCCAAGACCGAGGCGCTCGCCGGCACGCGCTACGACTCCGAGCGCGAGGTCACCATCACCGCCGGCGCGACGCAGGCGATCTTCACCGCGCTGCTGGCCTGCGTGCACCCGGGCGACGAGGTCGTCGTGCTCGAGCCGGCCTACGACAGCTACGTGCCCGGCATCACGCTGGCCGGCGGGCGCGTGGTCCGCGTGCCGCTGACGCCGGGGCGGTTTCGCCCCGACTTCGACGCCATCGCCGCGGCGCTGACGCCGCGCACGCGCGCGATCGTCGTCAACACGCCGCACAACCCGACCGGCACGGTGTGGACGCGCGCCGAGTGGCAGCGGCTGGCCGACCTGCTGGCGCCGACCGACGTGCTCGTGATCGCCGACGAGGTCTACGAGCACATGGTCTTCGATGGCGGCGTGCACGGCGGCGCGGCGGCGATCCCGGCGCTGGCGGCGCGCAGCTTCGTCGTCTCGAGCTTCGGCAAGACCTTCCACGTCACCGGCTGGAAGGTCGGCACCGTATGCGCGCCGGCACCGCTGACGGCCGAGTTCCGCAAGGTGCACCAGTTCAACGTCTTCACCGTCAACACGCCGATGCAGCATGCGCTGGCGGCCTACCTCGCCGATCCCGCGCCCTACCTCGGCCTGGCCGGCTTCTACCAGCGCAAGCGCGACCGCTTCCGCGCCGGCCTGGCGTCGACCCGGCTGCGGCTGCTGCCCTGCGAGGGGACCTACTTCCAGACCGTCGACTACCGCGCGCTCAGCGACCTGCCCGAAGCCGCGTTCTGCGAGTGGCTGACGACCGAGGTCGGTGTCGCCGCGATCCCGATCAGCGCCTTCTACGGCGCGCCGACCGAGCAGGGCCTGGCGCGGCTGTGCTTCGCCAAGCGCGACGAGACGCTGGACCTCGCGCTGCAGCGGCTGGCGCGGGTGTAGAGGGCCGCCGCGCCGCCGGCGGCGCGGCGCGCTGGCAGCACGTCAGCCGCGCGGCGCCGCGCCCGGCACCGGGTCGCCGCCGAGGTCGACATCCAGCGTCATCGGCTGCGTCGACGCGGCGCGCCGCGCAGCGCGCGCCGGCCCTTCCAACTCGGCCGGCGCGGTATCCAGCGGCAGCAGCACGTCGACCATTCCGGTCGCCCCGCTGTCGCGTGCGCGCGACTCGTGCGCCTCGCGTGCGATGCCGTACAGGAACAGCAGGTCGCGGTAGGCCTCGAGGTCGAAGACCTGGCCGCCGCCGCGACGGAAGAGCAGCGCCTCGAGCTCGGCCATGGCGTCGATCGGCTCGGCCCATGCGCGCTGCAGCCCGGCGACGACGACCGGGTAGGACTCCAGGCCGCGCCCGGTGTGCTCGCGCGCACCCCAGTCCGGCGCGCGCGCGTTGAAGCGCTGGTTGAAGCGCTCCTGGGTGCGCCGGTAGGCCGCATCGTCGCCGAGCCGGCGATAGATCTCCATCAGCTTGAGGTACGGCAGCGGGCTGGCACCGGCGCTGTCGCGCAGGTGCGCCATCAGGAGGTCGACCGCCGCGTCGTCCTGGCCGAGGACGATGAAGAACTCGGCCTGCTGCTCGAGGTCGATCAGCTCCTCGGTCGAGACCGCGTGCGCCGCCAGCGCCGCCGTCGGCGCCGACTCGATCGGCCGCACTGGGGCGGCTGCCGCCGATCCGCTGCGCGTGACCGCCGTCGGCGCCGGCTCGTCGACATAGGTGTCGGGTTGGCTGTCCGCCTGCGGCCACTCCGACGGCGACGGCTGATGCGCCGGCGCCAACCCGGCGCCACGCAGCGCGCGCGACTCGTCGGCCGGCCCCAGCACCGGCGGCGCCGCGCCCGGCGCC
>JACPVA010000043.1 GCA_016191995.1 Burkholderiales bacterium
GCGCGCGCTCAGATGCAGCGCCCGCCGTCGACCTCCATGCACGCGCCGGTGACCATGCTGGCCTCGTCGCTGCACAGGTAGCAGGCGGCCCAGCCCAGGTCCTCGGGCGTCGAGAAGCGCCCGATCGGGATCGTCGAGAGGAACCGGGCCCGCATCGCCGGCGTGTCCTCGCCCATGAACGATGCCAGCAGCGGCGTCTCGCCGGCCACCGGATTGAGCGCGACGACGCGGATCCCGAACGGCGCCAGCTCGACCGCGCTGGCGCGCGTCGCGGTGATGACCCAGCCCTTGCTGGCGTTGTACCAGGCCAGCCGCGGCCGCGGGCTGACGCCGGCGGTGCTAGCCATGTTGAGGATGACGCCGCGGATCCCGCCCGGCCCCGGCGCGCGCGCCTTCAAGCGCGGCACCGCCTCGCGCAATGCGAGATAGATCGCCTTCATGTTGACCGCGGCGATGCGGTCGAAATCGGACTCGGTCACATCCTCCAGCGCGGCCGGCAGGTGGGTCACGCCGGCGTTGTTGACGAGGATGTCGACCGGCCCGAGCTGCTGCTCGGCGGCGTCGAGCATGCGCCGCGCGCCGTCCGCGCCAGCGACGTCGACGCCGAGCGCGAACGCCGCGCCGCCGAGCTCGGCGGCGAGCGCCTGCGCCGCCTGCCCGTTCAGGTCCGCGACCAGCACGCGCGCGCCCTCGGCGACGAAGCGGCGCACGATGCCGGCGCCGAACCCGCTCGCACCCCCGGTGACGATCGCGACCTTGTCCTTCAGCCTCATGCCGTCCCTCCTTCGGGGCGCTGCCGGCGGCCGGGCCATCGCGCCGCGCCTGCCCGCCTCGCCGGCAGCGCGCGCCGGCGCGCGGGCTGCCGCGTCCGACGCCGATCCGCACCGCCCGTCGCGTCAGCCATGCCGGATCGCCACCGTCTTCAGCACGGAGAAGCCGTACAGCGCCTCGAACCCCTTCTCGCGCCCGTGGCCGCTGCGCTTGACGCCGCCGAACGGCAGCTCGACCCCGCCGCCGGCGCCATAGTCGTTGATGAACACCTGCCCGCAGCGCAGCGCGCGCGCCATGCGCAGCGCGCGGCTGCCGTCGCGCGTCCAGACCCCGGCCACCAGCCCGTAGTCGGTGCCGTTGGCGATGCGCAAGGCCTCGGCCTCGTCGGCGAACGGGATCAGCACCTGCACCGGTCCGAAGATCTCCTCCTGCGCCAGCCGGTGCGCGGCGTCCGCACCGCCGACCAGCGTCGGCGGCACCCAGTAGCCGGGGCCGTCGGGGACCTCCGGCTGCGCGAGCCGCTCGGCGCCGCGCTCGCCGATCAGCGCCAGGTAGCCCTGCACGATCTCGCGCTGGCGCGCCGAGATCAGCGGGCCGACATCCGGGTCGGCCAGCGCCGGGCCGACGCGCAGCGCGCGGTAGCGCGCCGCCATGCGCTCGGCGACCTGCGCGTAGACCCCGCGCTGCAGCAGGATGCGGCTCGCCGCCGAGCAGGTCTGGCCGGCATTCTGGATCCCGGCCTTGACGAGGAAGGGCAGCGCGGCGTCGAGGTCGGCGTCGTCGAAGACGATCTGCGGGCTCTTGCCGCCGAGTTCCAGCGTCACCGGCACGACGTTGCGCGCCGCCGCGGCCTGGATCAGCCGGCCGACCGCGACCGAGCCGGTGAACGACAGGTGCTGCACCCCGGCGTGCGCGGCCAGCGCCGCACCGGCCTCCTCGCCCAGGCCCGGAACGACGTTCAGCGCGCCGGCCGGCAGCCCGGCGTCGACGGCGATGCGCGCGAACGCCAGCGCCGTCAGGCAGGCCTCCTCGGCCGGCTTGAGCACGCAGGCATTGCCGATCGCGAGCGCGGCGCCGACGCTGCGGCCGATGATCTGCATCGGGTAGTTCCACGGCACGATATGGCCGGTGACGCCGTGCGGCTCGCGGATCGTCAGCGCGGTCGTGCCGTGGACGAACGGAATCGTCTGCCCGTGCACCTTGTCGGCGGCACCGGCGTAGAACTCGAGGTAGCGCGCCAGCGCCAGCGCGTCGGCCCTCGCCTGCGCCAGCGGCTTGCCGACGTCCCGCGCCTCGAGCCACGCCAGCGTGTCGGCCTGTGCCGCGACCGCCGCGCTGATGCGCATCAGCACGCGGCCGCGCTCGGCCGCATCGAGCGCGCCCCAGTCGCCGGCCAGCGCCGCCTGCGCGGCGGCGACCGCGGCATCGACGTCGGCCGCGCCGCCGCGTGCGATGCGCGCCAGTGGTGTCTCGTCGGACGGGTCGGTCAGCTCCAGCGTGCGGCGCTCGGCGCCGGGCTGCCAGCGGCCGCCGACCAGCATCAGCGTGGTGTCGAAGTCGATCGTGGGCATGCGTGCGGCGGATCGTCGGCGCGCCGGCAGGCCGCAGCGGCGGCTCGGGCGGCCGCGCCCGCACCCGCAGGAATACCGTGGCGTCGGAGCATGCCGATTGTGCCGCGGCGGCGGCGCCGCCGCGCAGCCTGCCACGGCCGCGCCTGGCGAGGTGGCTGCAGAACGCGCCCTAGGCGCCGATGACGCGTGGATGGCAGACTATCGCATGAACTTGCACGCCGGCATGCCCCGCGCCCGCGCCGCCACGAATGCCCGGCCGGTCGTCGCGCTGCACCCGGCCGCCGCGGCGCGCCGGGCGTGGCCGCATGCCGCCTGCGCGTGCTTCCTGCTGCTGGCGCTCGCCTGGCCGGCAGCGGCGCGTGCGCAGGCACCGGCCGATCGGGCGGCAGAACTGGCCGAACGCGTCGCCGCGCTGGTCAACGACTACCGCGTCCAGCAGCAGCTGGGCGCACTGCGGGCCGCGCAGGCGCTCGACCAGCTCGCCGACGAGCACAGCCGGCAGATGGCGGCGACGGGGCGCATCTCGCACGAGGGCTTTCGCGGCCGCTTCGAGCGCGCTGCCAGCACGCTGTGCGTCGAGAACGTCGCCGCCGGGTTCGACAGCGCCGAGGCGCTGATCGAAGGCTGGCAGCGCTCGCCCGAGCACGACCGCAACCTGCTCGAGCCGCGCGTGGCGCGCATGGGCGTGGCGGCCGCGGGCCGCCACCTGACCCTTCTCGCCTGCCGCTGAGCACCCGGTCCGCCGTGCGTCGGCGCGGCCCGGCGGCGCCCGGCCCGTGCCGCATCCAGGCGGCGACGCGCCGGCGGTGCCCGGACGCCGTCGCCGCCGGCCAGGTGATGCGATCGGGCATCATCGCCGCCGATGCCCGCCGCCCTGCTCAAGCGCCTTCTGACCTTCGCCGCCACGCTGGCGGTGGCCTCGGTGCTGGTGTTCGCGGTGCTCGAGCTGCTGCCGGGCAACGCGGCGCAGGTCATCCTCGGCGACAGCGCCACCGCCGAATCGCTCGCCGCGCTGGAGCGCAAGCTCGGGCTGGACCGCCCGGCGCTGGCGCGCTACGCGGACTGGGTCGGCGGCCTGCTGCGCGGCCGCACCGCCGAGAGCCTGAGCTACGGCGAGCCGACCGCGACGCTGATCGCCGAGCGGCTGCAGGTCACGCTGCCGCTGGCGGTGATGGCGATGGCGCTGACGGTCGTGGCGGCGCTGGGCCTGGGCGTGTATGCGGCGTCGCGCCACGGGCGGCTGGGCGACGTCGGCGTGATGGCCGCGAGCCAGCTCGGCATCGCGATCCCGAGCTTCTGGTTCGCGATCCTTCTGATCCTGCTGTTCGCGGTGCAGCTGCAGTGGGTCGGCGCCGGCGGCTTCCCGGGCTGGACCGAGGACGAGGGCGGCGGTCTCGTCGACGGGCTGGTCGCGCTGCTGCTGCCGGCGGTCGCGCTGGCGGTGGTGCAGGCGGCGATCCTGGCGCGCGTGACGCGCTCGGCGGTGTTGGAGGTGATGCGCGAGGACTTCGTGCGCACCGCGCGCGCCAAGGGGCTGACGCGCGCGCAGGCGATGCGCCGCCACGTGCTGCGCAACGCGATGATCCCGGTGCTGACGGTCGCCGGGCTGCAGTTCGGCAACCTGATCACCGGCACGATCGTGGTCGAGAACGTCTTCGTGCTGCCCGGCGTCGGCCGGCTCGTATTCCAGGCGATCGCGAACCGCGACCTCGTCGTCGTGCGCGACGTCGTCATGCTGCTGGTGGCGGTCGTCGTGCTGGTCAACCTCGTCGTCGACCTGCTGTACCTGGCGATCGACCCGCGGCTGCGCAGGGTCGCGCGGTGAGCGTGCCGGGCCGCTCCCAAGCGCTCATCCCGCAGCGCGCAGCGCGCAGGGTCGTCCAGTGAGCGTGCCGGGCTTCCTGGCGCGCGCGCGCGGCCACGCGAGCTTCGTCGTCGGCGCGCTGCTGACGGCACTGCTGGCCGCCGCCGCGCTGCTGTCGCTCGTCTGGTCGCCCTGGCCGCCGGGCGAGATCGACATCCCGAACAAGCTCGCGCCGCCTTCGGCCGCGCACTGGCTCGGCACCGACAGCCTGGGGCGCGATATCGCCTCGCAGATCCTGGTCGGCAGCCAGAACAGCATCGTCGTCGGGCTGGTCGCGGTCGGCATCGGGATGGGCTTCGGCGTCGCGCTCGGCGCGCTGGCCAGCGCGCGCCGCGGCTGGGTCGAGGAGCTGGTGATGCGCGCCAGCGACTTCACCTTCGCCTTCCCGGCGCTGCTGACGGCGATCATGCTGACCGCGATCTACGGCCCCGGCCTGATCATGAGCATCGTCGCCATCGGCATCTTCAACGTGCCGGTCTTCGCCCGCCTGACGCGCGGCGCGGCCAACGCGGTGTGGGCGCGCGAGTACGTGCTGGCGGCGCGCGCCGCCGGCAAGGGTGCGTGGCGCATCACCGTCGACCATGTACTGCCGAATATCGCCAGCGTGCTGATCGTGCAGGCGACGATCTCGTTCGCGACCGCGATCCTGGCCGAGGCGGCGCTGAGCTACCTGGGGCTCGGCACGCAGCCGCCGCAGCCGAGCTGGGGCCGCATGCTGAACGAGGCGCAGACGCAGATGTTCGCCGCGCCGATGCTCGCGGTCTGGCCGGGTGCGGCGATCATGCTCAGCGTGCTCGGGCTGAACCTGCTCGGCGACGGGCTGCGCGACCTGCTCGACCCGAGGCTGGCGCGCGCGCGCTGAGCGCGCCCGGGGCCTGCGACGCACGCGGCCTGCGCGCGGCCTCGCGGCCACGCCGGCGCGCGGCCATCGGACGGCGACCGAGCCCCGCGCACCGCTACAGTCGCCGCCATGAACCGCCTGAGCGAATTCCTCAGCCAGCATATCGGCGTCGAGCTCTGGATCGCGTCGCTGGCGGCGATCGCGCTCGTCACCGTCATCGCCAACCAGGTCGCGCAGGTGCTGCTGCGGCAGGCCGCGCGCGTGACCGCGAAGACCTCCACCGTCTGGGACGATGCGCTGGTCGGCAGCGCCAGCCGGCCGCTGCTGGTCGCGATGTGGGTCGTCGGCGCCGGCTTCATGGCGCGCGTGCTGCAGCGCGAGGTCGACATCGCCTTCGTCGAGCAGGCGCTGGAGCTGCGCGACGTGGCGCTGATCGGCTGCGTCGCGTGGTTCCTGGTCCGCTTCGCCGGCAAGGTCGGCCGCAATATCGAGTCGCGCCGCCTCGCGCGCGGCGAGGAGGTCGACCACACGACGGTCGACGCGCTGGTCAAGCTGGCGAGGCTGGTGACGGTGGTCGTCGCGGTGATCACGGCAGCGCAGACGTTGGGATTCCAGATCGCCGGGCTGCTGGCGCTGGGCGGCGTCGGCGGGATCGCGGTCGGCTTCGCGGCCAAGGACATCCTGGCCAATTTCTTCGGCGGGCTGACGATCTACCTTGACCGGCCGTTCGGCGTCGGCGAGTGGATCCGCAGCCCGGACAAGAGCATCGAGGGCACGGTCGAGTACATCAGCTGGCGCCACACGCGAATCCGCGCGTTCAACAAGAACCCGATCTACGTGCCGAACGCGGTCTTCACGAGCATCGTGGTCGAGAACCCGTCGCGCATGAGCCACCGCCGAATCAAGGAAACGATCGGCCTGCGCTACGACGATTTTGCGGTCGTCGCGCCGATCGTCGACGAGGTCCGCGCGATGCTGCAGGCGCACGAGAGCATCGACGCGACGCAGACGCTGATCGTCGCCTTCAACCAGTTCGGTGCCAGCTCGCTGGACATCATGGTCTACACCTTCACGAAGACCACGGTCTGGGTCGAGTACCACCATGTCAAGCAGGACGTCCTGCTGAAGATCGGCGAGATCATCGAGCGCCACGGGGCGCAGATCGCCTTTCCGACGCAGACGTTGCACCTGCGCAGCGAGGGGCCCGAGGCCGACCCGGGCGGAGGACCTTTGGTCGGCAGGCGTTCAACGGGACAACGTCGCCGCCTTCGTGGCGGTGCGCTGCGAGTGCCGGCTGACCGCTGACGGCCCGGAGCCGTCCCTCAGCTGGCGCGACCTGAATGAGCGAACGGTTCAGCTTGGCGACATTGCGTTGTTGCCCGGCGAGCGAACGCGTCCAGCCTTACTTCACCGGCGTTCCATCGACCTGCCGCCGCACCAGTGCGGCGATCTCCGCTGGATGGCTGCTCGGAAGAAAGTGACTCCCGCCTTCGACCGTGACGAGCTGCGCCTCAGGAATCGAATCGTGCAGAAGCTCGGCGATCCTGCGCATGGCAGGATGACTGCTTCCTCCGCGAACCACCGTCGTCGGAATGTCGATCGACTGCAGCGTCTCCTTGCTGGGTTCGAACGGTGTTCCCGAGGACCAGTCGCGCACGTTCACCGGCGTGGTCGCGACAATGTAGCTGCGGACCTTCGGCGGCATCGAATCGAAGGTGCCCGGACCGCCGTAGAAGTCGATGACGTGCCGGGCCGCCTCGGTATCGCCCCGGGCGAAGTCGGCGAAGTACGGGCCCGTCATCGACTCGAACATCTCGTAGTGTTCCAGTTCTCCCGACGCGCGCAGCAAGCCCAGAGGGTTCGCTTCCACGAGCAGCAGGCTCGCGGGCCGATGTCGGCCGGTCAAGGCATGCACGATGGCGGAAAGTCCGCCGTACGAGTGCCCCACGACATGGGGGGACGTGCCGATCCGGTCGATGATCCGGTCGATGATGTCGACTTGCTGCGCCATTGTGGCGTTGCCGTCCGGTCGGATGTCTGGCGTGGATCCGTAGCCCAGCAGGCTGGTCGTGACCATGCGGTAGCCGTCACCGAGATACCCCATGACCGCTTTCCAGCCCGTGCCCGTGCCAAAGCTCCCGGCCAGGAACAACAGGGCTGGGCCGGAACCCATCTCGGCGTAGTCGAACGCAACGGTTTGCACGGTCACGACTTCCTCCAGGTGATGTGTAAACAGTCGCGCGTTCCGGCGCCCTGCTCGCGCTGCGGCACATCCCTGGCCTCGCATGCAGTGGTCGACCCGGGGTGAACATGCCCAGTGCGCCACGCGCCAATGTACAGCTTGGTCGTGTTGCCCGGTCGAGCCTGCGGATGCCCACCTTCGACCCGTTCGCGGACGCCTTGGGAGCGCGATGCGACGGTCCGCTCCTGGCCGAGTCGAGGTAATTTGGATTTCAACTTGCTCGCCGTGAACCGGTGGTGATGCGTCGGCGTCCAAGGATAGGAATTGGGACGACCTCTCGAACGGCTGGTCCTGGCCGGATCCTGACCCGTCCCGTCGCGCCACGGCGCTCAATGCCCCCGCAGCATCTCCGCGAGCTCCAGCCCCGTGAGCTGCCTGGCGCTGCGCGCCAGCCACCACATCAGCGCCATCATCATCACCATCGACGGGATCGCGATGAAGGGGTAGCTCAGCAGCGTCAGCCGGCCGAGCTCCTGGTTGAAGGCCTCGGTGCCGCCCGGGCTGGTGACGATCCAGCGCGCCAGCACGTAGTTCATCACCGACGAGAAGCCGAAGGTGCCGGCCAGCAGCAGCGTGCCGGTGCGCAGCCGCAGCTCGAACGGGACCTTGTTGCGCCGCTCGGCCAGCGCGCGATCGATGCGCTCGACGTCGAACAGCGCCGGGTTGAAGACCAGGATGCGGATCAGCGGCCAGCGCGTCCAGTTCGACCCCAGCACCGCCATCCCGATCAGCCCCGGCACCGCCGCCTCCTTCACCGCCAGCCACTGCGGGTCGAGCTTCAGCAGCCCGATGCCGCCGGTCAGCAGCGTGCTGGCCACCCCGAGCAGCGCGAGCCAGCTCAGCTTGCGCCGCGTCAGCCCCTCCCACAGCCCCCAGCCGACCGGAAACGCCAGCGCGAGCACGAGCGCCCAGTTCGTCCCCAACCGCTCGGGGCTGCTGGCCTGCATCAGCACGATCGCCGGCACGATGATCGTGACGACGATCTCGAACAGCGGGTTGGCCTTGGGGCTGCCGGGTGGGAGCGCGGCCGTGTGGGCAGCGGCGCCACCAGGCTCGTCGGAAGCGGCGGCGGCGCGCGCGCGGTCGGGGGACGGGGATTGGGGCTTGTCGTTCATCGCAGCGCGTAGGCTAACCGGTCGGCGGCGGCGACGCGCGGCGCGTTATCGTGCGTGCGCCGACGATGCACGATCCGCACCACGCGGCGCCACCACGCATCACCATCCGTCGCCAGCATCCGTCGGCACCACCCGCCGCCACCACGCGTCCAGGCCACCTGCCGCCTTGCCCGCCATGCCGCCGCTGCTCGAAGTCGACGACCTGCGCGTCACGCTGACGACCGCGCGCGGCGCGGCCGAGGCCTTGCGCGGGTTGTCGTTTTCGCTCGGGCGCGGACGCACGCTCGGGCTGATCGGTGAATCCGGCTGCGGCAAGAGCCTGACCGCGCTCGCGCTGATGGGGCTGCTGCCCGAGCGCGCGCGCGTCGCCGGCACGATGCGCTTCGACGGTCTGGCGCTGCACGCGCTGGCCGAGCGCGACTGGTGCCGGCTGCGCGGCGCACGCATCGGCATGGTGTTCCAGGAGCCGATGACCGCGCTCAACCCGCTGCACACCGTCGGGCGCCAGATCGCCGAGCCGCTGCGGCTGCACCGCGGGCTGTCGGCCGCCGCCGCGCGCGCCGAGGCGCTGCGCCTGCTGCAGCGCGTGCAGCTGCCGCAGGCCGCGCAGCGCCTGCGCGCCTATCCGCACCAGCTTTCGGGCGGGCAGCGCCAGCGCGTCGTGATCGCGATCGCGCTGGCCTGCGGGCCCGACCTGCTGATCGCCGACGAGCCGACGACCGCGCTGGACGTGACGGTGCAGCGCGAGGCGCTGGACCTGATCGCGTCGCTCGTCGCCGACGCCGGCATGGCGCTGCTGCTGGTCAGCCACGACCTCGGCGTGATGGCCGACCGCGTCGAGCAGCTCGCGGTGATGTATGCGGGCTGCATCGTCGAGTCCGGCCCGACGGCGCAGGTCTTCGCGCAGCCGCTGCACCCGTATACGCGCGGCCTGTTCGCCGCCCGGCCACGGATCGGGCTGGCGCGCGGCACGCGGCTGGCGACGATCCCCGGGCGCGTGCCGGCGCTGCATGAGCGGCCGCCCGGCTGCGCCTTCGCCGACCGCTGCGCGCTCGCCATCGACGCCTGCCGCGCCGCCGAACCGGCCGAGACCTCGCCGGCGCCTGGGCGTCGCGTGCGCTGCATCCGCGCCGGCGAGCCGGTCGCCGCCGCAAGCGCGCTGGCCGCTGCCGGCGTGGCGGCGGCGGGCGCATGAACGGCCGCGCCGACGACACCACGCCGCGATGAGCACCGCCCGCGATACGCTTGCGTCCGCGCGAACCTCCCCGCAAACGGACCCGCGGACGGACGGTCACACGGACGCGCAGACGGACGCGCAGACGCCCCCCGCGCTGCTGCAGGTCGAATCGCTCGCCAAACGCTACACCTTGCCGCGGGCGTCCATCGTCGGCGCCGCGCCCGAGCTGCAGGCGCTGGCCGGCATCGACTTCACGCTGCACCGCGGCCGCAGCCTGGGCGTGGTCGGCGAATCGGGGTCGGGCAAGAGCACGCTGGCGCGCCTCGTGATGGCGCTGGAGGCGCCGACCGCCGGCCGTGTCGTCTTCGACGGCCAGGACCTGCACGCACTCGGCAGCGCGGCGCTGCGGCGCGCGCGCGCCGGCTTCCAGATGGTGTTCCAGGACCCGTACGGGTCGCTCGACCCGCGCCGCCGCGTTGGCCAGACCGTGACCGAGCCGCTGGCGCTGCTCGGCGGCGTGCCGGCGGCCGAGCGCCGGGAGCGCGCGGTGGAGGTGCTGGAGGCGGTCGGGCTGGGCGCGGCCGACCTGGACAAGGTCCCGCACGAATTCAGCGGCGGCCAGCGCCAGCGCATCGCGATCGCGCGTGCGCTCGTCACGCGGCCGAAGCTGATCGTCGCCGACGAGCCGGTCAGCGCGCTGGATGTCTCGGTGCAGGCGCAGGTGCTCAACCTGATGCAGGACCTGCAGGACCGCTGGGGCATCACCTACCTGTTCATCAGCCACGACCTCGCCGTCGTCGACCTGGTGTGCGACGAGGTGCTGGTGCTGCAGCATGGCCACGCGGTCGAGCATGGCGCGGCGGCCGAGGTGCTGCGCGCGCCGCGCCACCCCTATACGCAGCGGCTGCTCGCCGCACTGCCGGGCGCAGGCCGACCCGGCAGCGCCCCCGGTGCAGAATCCGCCCCACCGACGCCGGCCGCGGCGTCAAGCCTTCGAGGAGACGCACGATGAAGCTGCAACGCCGACTGGCCCTGACCCTGGCCGCTGCCGCGATCGCCGGCGCCGGCTGGCTCGGCGCCGCCACGCCGGCCTGGGCCGCCAAGGACACCCTCGTGCTGGGCATGGTGCTCGAGCCGCCGACGCTGGACCCGACCAGCGCCGCTGCCGCCGCGATCGGCGAGGTCGTGCACTACAACATCCTCGAGGGCCTGACCAAGATCGAGGTCGACGGCCGCGTCACGCCGCTGCTGGCCGAGGGCTGGACCGAGACCCCCGACGGCGCGACCTACACCTTCCGCCTGCGCAAGGGCGTGAGCTTTTCCGACGGCAGCCCCCTCGACGCCGAGGCGGTCAGGTTCAGCTTCGAGCGCGCCAAGGCCGAGGGCAGCACGAACAAGGCCAAGAAGGCGGTCTTCGACAATATCGCGCGCATCACCGTCGTCGACCCGCATACGGTCATCCTGACGCTGGACCGCGCCGACCCGATGCTGCCGTTCCGCCTCGGCGAGAACACCGCCGTCATCCTGCACCCGAAGACCGCGGCGCAGGCGGCGACGCAGCCGGTCGGCACCGGCCCCTATGTGCTCGCCGACTGGAAGAAGGGCAGCTCGATCACGCTCAGCGCGCGGCCCGACGCGCGCGTGAAGCCGGCGATCCGGCGCGTGAGCTTTCGCATCATCAACGACCCGGCGGCGCAGGTCGCCGCGCTGCTGGCGGGCGATATCGACGGCATGCCGCGCTTCCAGTCGCCGCAGGCGGTCAAGCAGTTCGAGGCCGACAAGCGCTTCGTGGTCCAGAGGGGCAGCACCGCCGGCAAGGGGCAGCTGACGATCAACAACAAGCGCAAGCCGTTCGACGACGTGCGCGTGCGGCGCGCGATCATGCACGCGATCGACCGCCAGGCCTTCATCGACGGCGTGCTGGAGGGCCTGGGCAAGCCGATCGGCAGCCACTTCGCGCCGACCGACGCCGGGTATGTCGACCTCACCGGCCTGTACCCCTACGACCCCGCAAAGGCCAAGGCGCTGCTGAAGGAGGCCGGAGTCGCGACGCCGCTGAAGGTCACGCTGACGCTGCCGCCGCCGCAGTATGCGCGCAAGGGCGGCGAGGTCGTCGCCGCGATGCTGGCCAAGGTCGGCATCGAGGCCAAGATCGAGAACGTCGAGTGGGCGCAGTGGCTGTCCGGCCCGTTCAAGGGCAACTTCGACCTCACGATCATCAACCACGTCGAGCCGCTGGACCATATGCAGTACACCAACAAGGCGTACTACTGGGGCTACGACAACCCGGCCTTCGACGAGCTGGCGCGGCGGCACGCGGGCACGACCAACCCCGACGAGCGGCTGAAGGTCTGGCAGCAGATGCAGCGCCAGCTCGCCGGCGATGCCGTCAACGCCTGGCTGTTCAACCAGACCAACGTCGCCGTCTACCGGCGCGGGCTGAGCGGGTTGTGGCACGCATCGCCGATCTACGCCAACGATATCGCGGCGGTGCGCTGGGCGCGCTGAGCGCGTACCGCGCCGCGCGCATCGACGCTGCGGCCGGCGGCGCCGGCTGTCCTGCGCTGCTGCGCTACATTCGCCGCATGGCCTTCCACGACCGGCGCGGCGTGCCCTGCGGCAGCAGCTCGGCGGCCGCGCGCGAGGCAGCCGACGCGGCGCTGCGGCGCATGATGGCCTACGACGACGACGCGGCGGCAGCGCTCGACCGCGCGATCGACGCCGACCCGTCCTGGGCGCTGCCACGGCTGATGAAGGCCGGCCAGCTGCTGGGCCTGTGCGACCCGGCGCGCGCCGGCGAGGCGATACGGCTGCTCGGCGCCGCGCGCGAGCGCATCGACGACGCGCCGGCGCGCGAGCAGGCGCATCTGGCGGCGCTGCAACGCATCGTCGAGGGCCGCTGGTCGCAGGCCTGCGCGCTGTGGGACCAGCTGCTCGTCGAGCACCCGCGCGACGGGCTCGCGCTGCACTGGGCGCACCGCTTCGATTTCTGGCGCGGCGACGCGATGCAGCAGCGCGCGCGGCCGGCGCGCGCGCTGCCCGAGTGGAGCGCGGACGATCCGCTGCAGCCCTTCGTGCTCGGGCTGTATGCCTTCGGGCTCGAGGAGTGCCACGAGTACGCCGCCGCCGAGGATGCCGCGCGCCAGGCGCTGCAGGCCGACGCGCGCGTGCGCTGGGCGATCCACGCCGTCGCACATGTGATGGAGATGCGCGGCCGCGTCGACGACGGCGCCGCGTGGCTGCGCCAGCACCAGCCGCAATGGGCCGACGGCAGCGAGCTCGCGCCGCACCTGTGGTGGCATGCGGCGCTGCTGCGCATCGAGGCGATGGACCTCGCCGGCGCGCTGCGGCTGGCCGACAGCCACCTCGCCGGCGACGCGCTGCGCGCCGCGCCCGACCGCTTCGACGCCGCCGCGCTGCTGTGGCGGCTGCAGCTGCTCGGCGTCGACGTCGCGGCGCGCTGCCGCGCGCTGCTCGCGGACTGGCAGCCCGACCCCGACGACGCCGGCCAGCATGCCTTCGGCGACCTGCATGCGCTGCTCGCGATGCTGGGCGCCGACGACCTCGCCGCCGCCGAGCGCTGGATCGCGCACTGCGCCGCGCGCGTGCTCGCCGCCACCGATGCCGCGCGCGACAACCACGCCGTCGCGCGCGAGGCCGGGCTGCCGCTGATGCGCGGCATGCTGGCGCTGGCGCGCGGCCAGGCCGATGCCGCCGCCGAGCAGCTCTACGCCGCGCGCTCCCTGGCGCCGCGGCTGGGCGGCAGCTGCGCCCAGCGCGAGCTGGTCGACCAGACCCTGCTGGCCGCGGCCGCGCAGGGCAGCGCGCGCCGCCTCGGCCGCGCGCTGCTCAACGAGCGTTGCATGGCCAGGCCGGCGACCGCGCTGACGCGGCACTGGATCGCGCATATCGGCCCGCCCGAGGAGGCGCGCGCGTGATCGGCGGCCCGCACGCCGCGCCGCGGCGCAGCGCGGAGCGCGCGACGCGCCAGCGCGTGGCGATCCGCGGCGCGTTCGATCGCGCCGCGCGCCCGCTGCTCGCCCCCGAAGTGCTCGCGCTGGCGCAGCGCGAGGTGCCCGGGCTGGTGCTGGCCACCGTCTACCGCAACCTGAAGGCGATGACGGCCGACGGCGAGCTGCGCACCGTGCAGCTGCCGGGCGAGAACCCGCGCTACGAGATCGCCGGCCACGCGCATCACCACCACTTCCAGTGCACGCGCTGCCATCGCGTGTTCGACGTCCACGCCTGCCCGGGCGACCTGGCGCGGCTGGCGCCGCCCGGCTTCCTGGTCGAGGACCACGAGCTGACGCTGTACGGGCGCTGCGAGCGCTGCCGGGCCTGATACGGGGTTGTATTCAAACCTCCAATTGGCGCCCGCTCCCGAATGGCCGCCTGCGGCCCTGAGCGGCCGTAGGCCGCTCAGGGCCCACGATGCCGTGCCCGCGTTCGATGGCCAGGGCGGCGAAGCCGGGACCGGGCCGGCCGGGGCGCGCGGCGGAGGCGGTCGGCGCTGCGCGCCGACTCCCCTGCGATGCTCGGTCGCCTGGCCCGTCGCCTAACTCGCTACGCTCACTTCGTTCGCTGCGCTCGGACAACGGCGACGAGTCAGTTTACGAGGCGCGCTGCGCGCGCGGCCAGGCGCCCTGCGCTTCTCGGCGCCTCCCACGCGCGCCCCGCCCGGCCCGC
>JACPVA010000041.1 GCA_016191995.1 Burkholderiales bacterium
GGCGGCCGCGCCGGCTGCCGCGCGGACCGGGGCGCCGGCCGACCCCGGCGCGGCCGGCGCGCCGCGCGCGCGGACCAAGCTCAGCTACAAGGAGCAGCGCGAGCTCGACGCGCTGCCGGCGCGAATCGAGGCGCTGGAGGCCGAGCAGAAGGCGATCGCCGAGCGGCTCGCCGGCGCCGAGCTCTACACCCGCGAGCCGCAGCGCGTCGCCGAGCTGCAGGCCCGCTATGCGCAGATCGAGGGCGAGCTGGGCGCGGCGCTCGAACGCTGGGAGGCGCTCGAGGGGTCCTGAGCGGCGGCCCGGCGCGCCGCGGCGGCGTCAGGGCCGTCCGCGGCCGCCGCGCCAGCCATCCTGCATCGCCGCCGGGTGGGTGCGGCTGACGATCAGCGCCGACAGCAGGTACAGCGCGTTGAGCATGCGCATCGCGCGCGAGCGGTCGAACCCGGGCCAGCCGGCGATCTCGCGCAGGTTGGTCGTCGAGCTGCGCAGCCGCGCCACCGCGGCCGCCAGTGTGCCGTCGAGCGCGAGCGTGCGCAGGTCCGCCGCCGGCGCGACGCGGTAGGCCGCGCTGCCGGCGAGCTCGGGCAGCAGCTCGCCGAGGCGGCCGCGCAACGCCAGCTCCCAGACGAAGGGGTCCAGCGGCGCGCAGCGTGCGTGGTCGGCCTGCGGCCCGCGCCCGCCCGGGCGCGGCGGCCGCAGCACCGCCGGCTCGACCTGCAGCACCTCGAAGGCGTCCAGCGGCAGCGCCAGCAGCGCCGGCAGCGGCATCGGCGCGTGCAGCAGCCGGTCGCGCGGGAACAGCGTCAGCGGCAGCACATGCCGGCCATGCTCGACGTGCACCAGCAGCGCGTGGCCGTGACGCAGGCAGGCGGCGACGACCTCGAGCAGCGCGGTCGCGCGGCCGTCGCGCTCGAACCGCATCAGGTCCTGCAGCACCGACGGCTGCAGCGTCGACAGCCGGGTGCTGGCCGCACCCGAGCGCGTCGACTCCTGCTCGAGGTAGTCGCGGAAGGCGCTGGCGCGCATCAGCTCGGGCGCGCCGGCGGGCAGGGTGGACTCGAAGGCGGGCATGGATGCCGGGCCGCCGGCGGCAGCCGGCTAAGCGGCCCCGGCGCGATGGCGGACGCAAGGCGAGCATCTTAGCGATCCCGCCGGCCCGCGCGACCGCTCGAATGAGGGGGCGCCGCCGCGCTGCGCGCACGACCACCGCACGCGGGCGGTGACACTTCGCCCGCTCCTGCGTATGCTTGCGCGCGGGCGGCAGCGCGCCGCCGAAGCCGCAGGAGGATGTCCCGATGAGCACCGAAGTCGACCATCTGGTCGTCGCCGCGGCGACGCTGGACGAAGGGGTGCGATGGTGCGAGGCGACGCTCGGCCTGACGCCCGCCGCCGGCGGCCGGCACGAGTTCATGGGCACGCACAACCGCGTGCTCGCGCTGTCGTCGCCGGCCTTCCCGCGCTGCTACCTCGAGATCATCGCCGTCGACCCGCAGGCCGCGCCGCTGCAGCGGCTGCGCTGGTTCGCGCTCGACGACCCGGCGCAGCAGGCGCGGCTGCGCGCCGAGGGGCCGCGGCTGATCCACGTCGTCGTGCGCACGCACGAGATGGAGACGCATCACTGGGGCCTGCTGAACAAGGGTCTCAACCCGGGGCCGGTGATCGAGGGCCAGCGCGACTCCGAGCATGGCGCGCTGGCCTGGCGCATCACGGTGCGCGACGACGGACGGCTGCTTGCCGGCGGCGTGCTGCCGACGCTGATCCGCTGGGACAGCAGGCATCCGGCCGACCACCTGCCCGACCAGGGCGCGCGGCTGCTGTCGCTGCGGCTGGACGGCCTGCCGGCGGCGGCGCGCGACCTGCTGCGGCTGCAGGGGGTCACGGTCGACAGCGCCGCCGCGCCGCGCATCGTCGCCGTCGTCGCGACGCCGAGGGGCGAGGTCACGCTGGCATCGTGACCTGGGCGCGGCCGGCTGGAGCGCACGCGGCGCAAGGCCGGACGGTGCTGCGCTCCAGGCTGGTACAGGGGATCGGGTAAGTCCCGTCGTTCCTTCCGCCGTGCGGCGCGATAACTTCGCCCCTGCTCGGTGCCGCGGGATGCGCGCGGCGCAGCACGACCCCCTAGGAGACGAACCCATGCGTGCACGCTTGCTCAGCCTTCTGGTCACCGCCGCGGTGGCCTCCCTCGGTGCCCAGGCCGCGGTCACCGACGCGATGATCGACAACGACGCCAAGACCCCGGCGGACATCCTCTCCAACGGCCTGGGCCCGCAGGGCCAGCGCCATTCGTCGCTGAAGCAGATCACGCGCGAGAACATCGGCCGTCTCGCCCCGGTCTGGGCCTTCTCGTTCGGCGGCGAGAAGCAGCGCGGGCAGGAGGCGCAGCCGATGATCCACGACGGCCGCATGTTCGTCACCGCGTCGTACTCGCGCATCTACGCGCTCGACGTCAAGACCGGCAAGCGGCTGTGGAAGTACGAGCACCGCCTGCCCGACGGCATCATGCCCTGCTGCGACGTCATCAACCGCGGCGCGGCGCTGTACGACAACCTGGTCATCTTCTGCACCCTGGACGCGCAGCTGGTGGCGCTGGACCAGAAGACCGGCGACGTCGTCTGGAAGGAGAAGATCGACGACTACTCGGCCGGTTACAGCTATACCGCCGCGCCGCTGATCGCCGGCGGCCTGCTGCTGACCGGGGTGTCGGGCGGCGAGTTCGGCGTCGTCGGCCGCGTCGAGGCGCGCAACCCGAGGACCGGCGAGATGGTGTGGTCGCGCCCGGTCGTCGAGGGCCACATGGGCTACCGCTACGACAAGGACGGCAAGCAGATCGAGAACGGCGTCTCCGGCACCCCCGGCAAGAGCTGGCCGGGCGACCTGTGGAAGACCGGCGGCGCCGCGACCTGGCTCGGCGGCACCTACGACCCGAAGACCGGGCTGGCCTACTTCGGCACCGGCAACCCGTCGCCGTGGAACAGCCACCTGCGCAAGGGCGACAACCTGTACAGCTGCTCGACGGTCGCGATCGACGTCAAGACCGGCAAGATCGTCTGGCACTACCAGAACACGCCGAACGACGGCTGGGACTTCGACGGCGTCAACGAGTTCGTGACCTTCGAGGACGGCGGCCGCGTCCTCGGCGCCAAGGCCGACCGCAACGGCTTCTTCTACGTCAACGACGCCAAGACCGGCCAGCTCGTCAACGCCTTCCCGTTCGTC
Source organism: Burkholderiales bacterium (assembly GCA_016191995.1). Taxonomy (GTDB): domain Bacteria; phylum Pseudomonadota; class Gammaproteobacteria; order Burkholderiales; family Burkholderiaceae_C; genus Rubrivivax. The sequence continues at coordinate 3,218 of JACPVA010000041.1, forward strand.
AAGAAGCTGACCTGGGCCACCGGCATCGACCTGAAGACCGGGCGCCCGAACTACGTGCCCGAGAACCGCCCCGGGGACCCGACCAAGGGGGCCGACGGCAAGAAGGGCGAGGTCGTGTTCTCGGCGCCGTCCTTCCTCGGCGGCAAGAACCAGATGCCGATGGCCTACAGCCCGGAGACCAAGCTGTTCTACGTCCCGGCCAACGAGTGGGGGATGGAGATCTGGAACGAGCCGATCACCTACAAGAAGGGTGCGGCCTACCTCGGCGCCGGCTTCACGATCAAGACGCTCGGCGACGGGCCGATCGGCTCGCTGCGCGCGGTCGATCCGAAGAGCGGCAAGATCGTCTGGGAAGTGTCCAACGATGCACCGCTGTGGGGCGGCGTGCTGACGACCGCGGGCAACCTCGTCTTCTGGGGCACGCCGGAGGGCTATCTGAAGGCCGCCGACGCCAAGACCGGCGAGGTCGTCTGGCAGTTCCAGACCGGCTCCGGCGTGGTCGCGCCGCCGGTCACCTGGGACCAGAACGGCGAGCAGTGGGTCGCCGTGGTCTCCGGCTGGGGCGGCGCGGTGCCGTTGTGGGGTGGTGATGTGGCCAAGAAGGTCAACTACCTCGAGCAGGGCGGCATGGTGTGGGTCTTCCGCCTGATGAAGTGACGGTGCCGGCGCAGGCGCGCCGGCGTTGAGGATCCGGGGCCTGGCCCCGGGGGATGGCAGAGCGCCATCGCCAAGCGCGGCGGCGCGTCGAGACGGCAAGGGCCACCGCAGGGTGGCCCTTGTCGCGTCGGCTCCTGCCAAGGCGCGGCCGCGCGGACGCCGTGCCGCCGGCGCGGCTACTCGCGCCGGTTCAGGCCCTGGCGCTCGACGGCCTCGCGCTCGGCGGCATAGGCGGCCCGCATCGCGCGCGCGTAGTCCTCGGGGCCGAGGTAGTCGAGCACCTGGTCGTGCTTGGCGAGCTCGGCGACATAGGCCGGCTCGTGCATCGCCGCCTTGAACGCATCGTGCAGGGCGCGCACGGCCGCGTCCGGCATGCCCGCCGGGCCGGCGATGCCGTAGGCCGAGGTGGCGACGACGCCGAAGCCGAGCTCGCGCAGCGTCGGCACCTGCGGCCAGCGCCGCGGGCGCTCGGCCCCCAGCGTCGCCAGCAGCCTGAGCTGGCCGCTGTCGACGAAGGGGGCGAAACCGCTGGCATTGACGCCGGCCATCACCAGCCCCGTGGTCACCGCCACCATCTGCTCCGCGGTGCCCTTGAACGGCACGTGGATCCAGCCGATCCCGCGCTCGCGGAACAGCCGCTCCATCACGACATGCGGCGTCGTGCCGACGCCGTTGGTGGCCAGCGTCAGCTCGCCGGGATGACGCCGGGCCCAGTCGAACAGCTCCTCGACGCTGCGGATCGCGCTGCCGGCCGGCACCAGGATGCCGAAGGTGACGCCGCTGATCTGGATGATCGGCGTCGTGTCGCGGATCGGGTCCCAGCCGACATCCTGCGTCCAGGGGGCGCGGAAGACGGTCTGCGGCATCTGCCCGATCGTGTAGCCGTCGGGCGCGGACTTGGCCAGGATCGGCATCACCAGCGTCCCGCCGGCGCCGGCCCGGTTGTCGACCACGATCCGCTGGCCGAGCCGCTGCCCCGCCCCCTCGGCGAGCATGCGCAGCGTCAGGTCGGTCGCGCCGCCGGGCGCCCAGGGTATCCACAGCTTGATCGGGCGGGTCGGAAACGCCGCCGGCGCGGCGTCGGCGGCAGCGGCCTGCGGGGCCCCGGCGGCGGCCAGCGCGGCAGCGATCCATTCGAGCGCCCGGCGGCGCGTCGGCTCGTTCAGTTCCATTGCAGCAACTCCATCGTCAGTGTGCCGCCGGTCAGGAAGGTCGCGCCGGCAGGCTCCTCGCGCACCAGCTTGACCAGCCCCGGCCCGCGGCAATACCACTCGGTGGTCGTCAGCCGCATATCGCGCCAGCCGACGACAGGATCGGCGAACAGCCTGAGCTGCGCCTGTCCGCGCACGCGCACGCAGCCTTCGTAGCGCCCGGCACGCACGTCGACCACGTCGTCGAGCGACTCGATCACATAGTGCATGCTCACTTCCGGGTGCGAGTGCCGGATCTCGCGCGGGAAGTCGGCGCGGCGGCGCAGCAGGTAGGCGGTCGTCGAGGCCTGCCACTGCGTGCCGACCGCCACCGGCGACTTCAGCACATAGCGTCGCTGCACGTCGGGGCGCGGCTCGGCGTCCAGGTCGGTCTTCGTCGCCACGCGGTAGACGCCGCTGTCGTCGGTGCGCAGATACCACTCGACGCCGTCGGCGCTGCGCCGGGCCCAGGCGGTCGCGTCGCCGATCTGCGCCTGGCCGGTGGTCCGGATCTCGCGCGGCTCGTGCTCGACGACCAGGTTCTCCCACTCTGTGCGGACGTCGTAGCGCCAGCGGTGCCCGGGTTCCAGCGGGAACAGCGAGGCCGGCCCCGGGCCGGCGCCGCAGCCGGCGGCGAGCGCCGCCGCCAGCGCGGCGATCGACGCCGCGAACGCGCCGCGGGCGGTCGCGAGCGGGGTCGGGCGGCGGTCCGGCGTCATGCGGTCACTTTTCCGGCAGCTGCGGCGCGGGCAGGTCGCGCACCTTGACATCCTGCTCGGTCGCACCCGGCCGCAGCCAGGACAGGCCCTCGGGCCCGGACTTGGGCTCGGCGCTGCCCATCTGGGTGATGCCCTGGCGCACTTTCTTCATCCCCTCGTCGAGCATCGCGTGCAGGTCCTTGCGGTACGGCAGGCGAAACGCGCGCGGCCGAGCGGCCGGCTTGCCGTCCTCGAGCGCGTTGACCCAGACGAACAGCGCCCCTTCGCGCGTCGACGAGGGCTCCTCGATGACGGCAGCCAGCAGCACGAAGCGCTCGGGCAGCGCGCGCGTGCTCGGCCAGCCCCAGACATCCTCCAGCGCGTGGTCGGCGCCGAAGTACAGCGCCGTCACCGCGGCGACGAGCAGCGCCTTGCCCCAGCCCGGCCAGGACGAGGCCAGCAGCGCCAGCAGCAGCAGGAAGGCCAGGGCGACGAAGGCCCACAGCAGCGGGTCGGTCGCGGTCATCGGCGCTCCACCAGCGGGCTCGGCAGCGTGTCGACGCCCGTCACGCGGCCATCCGGCGCGAGCGTGAAGCGCAGCGCGGTCGCCTCGTCGCCCGGCCGCGCCAGCGTCAGCTTGCCGTGGAAGAAGACCTCGGCGCGCGGGTTGACCTTCACCGCCGAGACCGTGACCTCGACCGGGCGGCCGTCGCGGCTCTCGTAGTAGTGGACGTTGACGGTGTACTCGCCGGGGGCGAATCCGCGCAGCGTCACCACCTCCTGGTTCAGCGGGTTGACGATCTGACGCCCGTCGACGATCAGCGTATCCCCGGCCAGGCCGCGGTCGTCGCGGTCCAGGTGCATCATCCCGCTCTCGCGGGCGCGGAACCAGATCAGGTTGCCGGCCGGGTCGCGCACCCAGCTGTCGATATCGTTGGGGTCCATGTCGGCCCAGCTGACGGTGACGATGTAGTCGGCCTTGGCCTCGATCGCCCCCGTCTTGGCCTTCGGGTTCATCGCCACCAGCGCGACGGCGAACAGCATCACGAAGACCAGCAGGGCGTTGAACAGCAGGTCCGAGAACGGGTCGATCTCGGCGTTGCGCCGGTCACGCAGCAGCGCCATCGTCGCCCCCGGCCAGCATGCCCTCGGCCAGGATGTCGGCCGCGAGCCGGTCGGCGACGCGGTCCAGCAGCAGCAGCTGCAGCCCCAGCCAGAGGTTGGCGACGATGCCCGCCAGCGTCGTCAGCAGCGCCACCGCCATGCCCGAGGTCATCTGCCGCAGCAGCTCCTGCACCTGGGCGATGTCGAAGCTCGGCATGCGCCCGATCGTCGCGGCCATCATGATGAAGCCGACCACCGTGCCGAGCAGCCCGAGCTTGATGCACGCGGCGGCGAACCACCATCCGGTCTCGTGCGGGCCGTGACTGTGCTCGGCCAGCAGGGCCAGCGCCTGCTCGGGCGAGCGTGCCAGCGCGCGCGCGTGCGCACGCCGCCAGCCGGATCCGGGTGCGGCCTGGCGCATCAGCGCGCGCGTGCGCCGCCCGCACCACAGCGTCACCACCAGCGCCAGCAGCAGGATCGCGAGGCTGATGCGGCTCGGGTCGGCGTCGAGAAACTGCCGCCACAGGCCGCGCGATTGCATCCAGGCGGCGCCGAAGCCGAGCACGCCGGCCGACGCGACCCAGGCCCACCACAGCCGCTGCGCGAGCAGCTCGACGCCGGGGTCGCGCGCCGGCGGGCTCGCCGCGCCGCGCGCTTGCGCGCGCAGCAGCCGCCAGACCGCCTGCGCGATCATGCCGGCCCCCCGGGACGGCGCGTCAGTGCACCGAAGCCGCGCTGCGGGTCGTAGCCCCAGCTCGCGAGCGCGAAGCACAGCACCAGCGTGCCGAGCACGACAAGCGGTGCGATGCCAGGGTCCTTGCCGTACAGCGCGAAGCGCAGCCACTCGACCGCGTGCGTGAAGGGGTTGAAGCGCGCGAGCTGGTAGACCCAGGCCGCGCCCGACTCCTCGAGCTTCCACAGCGGATAGAGCGCCGTCGACATGAAGTACATCGGGAAGATGACGAAGTTCATCGTGCCGGCGAAGTTTTCGAGCTGCCGGATGTGGACGCTCAGCAGCAGACCGAGCGAGCCCAGCATCAGCGCGCCGCAGACCGCGGCCAGCAGCACGGCCGGTGTCTGCGGCCCCCACACCGGCAGCACCGTGCCGAGCAGCGCGGCGACGGCGACGAAGGCCGCCGCCTGCGCCAGCGACAGCACCGCGGTGGCGACCAGCTTGGACGCGAGGATCCACGGCCGCGGCAGCGGCGCCGTCAGCAGCAACCGCATCAGCCCCATCTCGCGGTCGTAGACCATCGCCAGGCTGGACTGCATGCCGTTGAACAGCAGCACCATGCCGACCAGCCCGGGTGCGATATAGACGTCGTAGGGCACGTAGGTGTCGTAGGGCTCGACGATCGCGACCCCGAACACGTTGCGGAACCCGGCGGCGAACACCGCCAGCCACAGCAGCGGGCGCACCAGCGCCGAGACGAGCCGGCCATACTGGCGCGCGAACTTGAGCAGCTCGCGCGCGACGATCGCGCGCAGCGCCTGCAGCGCATGCCTCAGCATGGCAGCGCCTGCGGCGCCGCGGCCGCGGTCAGGGGCGCGCCTTGCACAGCTTCTCCGGCGCATCGGCGCCCAGCGTGTCGAGCACGTTGCGCGGATGCAGCACGCCGTCGCCCGGCGCCATGTCGACGACCGCCTGCGCGTCGGCGAGCAGCAGCGGCTGGCGCAGCTGGCCGTCCCAGGGCCTGAAGCTCATCGCCACCCCCTTGGAGCCGTCGACCTCGACTGCGGCGAGCGCACGCTGGAAGGCCGCTGCCGGCCCGGCGGGCGCGGCGACGGCGGCCGCCGCGGCAGCCTTGCCGGCGATCCAGGCCGGCCAGTCGGCCGCGCCCATCCTGCGCCCCGCCTCGCGCTGCAGCCGGCGCGAGACCTGCGGCGCCCCGAAGCGCTCGAACTTGGGCGACCAGGCCAGCGCCGCCAGCCCGGCGTCGCCGACGACCGGCCGTGGCAGCACGGTGCGGTAGGGCAGCGTCTGCGCGAACTCGCCGTCCGCATCGACGACCCAGACGACGTCGTACTGGCCCCCCGAGGTCGACGGATTGGTCAGCAGCCTCGGGTTGGCCAGGTCGCGTTCGCGCGGGTCGGCCGACAGCTTGAACGGCTTGCTGCCGGCGAGCTCCAGCCGGTAGCGCGCCAGCGCGCCGCGCACGCTGGCGCTGCGCTCGGCGTCGGCCTCGGAGGGCCCGACGAGCAGCAGCACGCGGGTCCAGCGCCGCGCCACCAGTGCCTGCGCCAGCGCATCGGCGCGCATGCGGTCGCTCGGCAGCGTATGCCAGAGGTTGGCGCGGCAGTCCGGCCCGCGCAGCCGGTCCTCGGCCGCACCGAGGTTGAGCACCGGGATGCGCACGGCGTCGGCCGCGGCCAGCAGCCAGGCCGCGGGCAGGTCGGCCAGCAGCGCCGCCGCCCC
>JACPVA010000042.1 GCA_016191995.1 Burkholderiales bacterium
GAGCTGGCGCTCAAGCGTGGCGGCGGCCGGCTCGCGGTCCACGCCAGCGGCGACGGCGTGCCCGACGGCACGGTGTGGAAATACTCGACCGGGCTGCACTGCCCGCAGAGCGATATCCGCTACGCCGACCCGCAGCCGGCGCTGTTCAGCTTCAACTCGGCCTGGGGCGCGTGCGAGACCTGCCGCGGCTTCGGCCGCGTGATCGGCGTCGACATGGGGCTGGTGATCCCGGACGCGCGCAAGACGCTGCGCGGCGGCGCCGTCAAGCCATTGCAGACGCCGGCCTGGAAGGAGTGCCAGGACGACCTGCTGAAGTACGCCGGCGAGGGCGGCATCCCGCGCGATACGCCGTGGGGCCAGCTGACGCCGGCGCAGCGCGACTGGGTGATCGAGGGCTCGCCGCAGTGGGCCGGCAACTGGAACAAGCAGTGGTATGGCGTGCGCCGCTTCTTCGGGTATCTGGAGAGCAAGGCGTACAAGATGCACATCCGGGTGCTGCTGTCGAAATACCGCAGCTACACCCCGTGCAGCGCCTGCGGCGGCGCGCGGCTGAAGCTCGAGGCGTTGCTGTGGCGCGTTGGCGGCAAGGACGATGCCGATGCGGCGCTCGGCCCCGTCGCGCGCTTCATGCCGGTCGGCGCGCGCTGGACGCGCGAGCAGCTCGGGTCGCTGCCCGGGCTCTGCCTGCACGACCTGATGCAGCTGCCGATCGACCGGCTGCGCCGTTTCTTCGACCGCCTGAGCCTGCCGTCGACGATGCTCGACGATGCGCTGGCGCTGCTGCTGGACGAGATCCGCACCCGCATCCGGTATCTGTGCGACGTCGGCCTGGGCTACCTGACGCTGGACCGCCAGAGCCGCACGCTGTCGGGCGGCGAGGTGCAGCGCATCAACCTGACGACGGCGCTCGGCACCAGCCTGGTGAATACGATGTTCGTGCTCGACGAGCCGAGCATCGGGCTGCACCCGCGCGACATGGACCGCATCGTGCAGGCGATGCACCGGCTGCGCGACGCCGGCAATACGCTGGTCGTCGTCGAGCACGACCCGGCGGTGATGCTGGCCGCCGACCGCCTGATCGACATGGGCCCGGGGCCGGGCGAGCGCGGCGGGCGCATCGTCTTCGACGGCACGCCCGACGAGGCGCGGCGTGCCGAGACGCTGACCGGCGCCTACCTCGGCGGGCGCAAGCAGGTCGGCAGCGGGTTTCGGCGCCTCGTCGACGGCGCGACGCCGAAGCTGGTGCTGCAAGGCGCGCGCGAGCACAACCTGCGCGGCGTGACGGTCGAGCTGCCGCTGCAGCGGCTGGTCTGCGTGACCGGCGTCAGCGGCTCGGGCAAGAGCACGCTGGTGCAGGATGTGCTGTACCCGGCGCTGGCGCGCTGCTTCGGCAAGCCGACCGATGCGCCCGGCGCGCACGATGCGATGCTCGGCGCCGAGCAGCTCGCCGATGCGGTCTTCGTCGACCAGAGCGCGATCGGCAAGACCGCGCGCTCCAACCCGGCGAGCTATGTCGGCGCCTTCGACGAGATCCGCAAGCTGTTCGCCGATCTGCCGCTGGCACGCGAGCGCAGCTACACCGCCGGCAGCTTCAGCTTCAACGCCGGCGACGGGCGCTGCCCGACCTGCGGCGGGTCGGGGTTCGAGCATGTCGAGATGCAGTTCCTGTCCGACGTCTACCTGCGCTGCCCCGACTGCGACGGCCGGCGCTACCGCGCCGAGCTGCTCGATGTGCGCATCGTTCGCGGGCCGATGCAGCTGTCGGTCGCCGACGTGCTCGACCTGACGGTGGCCGAGGCGGCGCACTGGTTCCAGGCCGACCGCGAGGTCGTCGCGCGGCTGCAGCCGCTGGTCGATGTCGGGCTGGACTATCTGCGGCTCGGCCAGCCGGTGCCGACGCTGTCGGGCGGCGAGGCGCAGCGGCTCAAGCTGGCGGGCTTCCTGGCCGAGGCGGCGGCGTCGCCGGCGCAGCGGCTGGCGAAGAAGGGCCAGCTCTTCCTGTTCGACGAGCCGACGACCGGGCTGCACTTCGACGATATCGCGCGCCTGCTGCGCGCGCTGCGCAAGCTGCTCGACGCCGGGCATTCGCTGGTCGTCATCGAGCACAACCTGGACGTGATCCGCAGCGCCGACTGGATCGTCGACCTCGGCCCCGAGGGCGGCGAGGGCGGCGGGCGCGTGGTCTGCAACGGCACGCCCGACGATGTCCGGGCGCACCCCGACTCGCACACCGGCCGCGCGCTGCGCGACTACGAGCGCGCGCTCGGGCTGGGCGGGGCGCGCGCCGAGGAGGGTGTTCCGCTGCAGCGCGCCGTGCGCCGGCGCGCCGACGCGCAGGCCGAGGCGATCCACATCGTCAATGCGCACGAGCACAACCTGCAGGGGCTGACGGTCGAGATCCCGCGCGGCAAGTTCAACGTCGTCACCGGCGTGTCCGGATCGGGCAAGAGCACGCTCGCGTTCGACATCCTGTTCGCCGAGGGCCAGCGGCGCTACCTGGAGAGCCTGAACGCCTACGCGCGCAGCATCGTGCAGCCGGCGGGCCGGCCCGAGGTCGACGCCGTCTGGGGCATCCCGCCGACGGTGGCGATCGAGCAGCGGCTGTCGCGCGGCGGGCGCAAGAGCACGGTGGCCACCACTACCGAGGTCTGGCACTTCCTGCGCCTGCTGTGGGTCAAGCTCGGCCTGCCGCACTGCGTGCACGACGGCGCGCCGGTGCGCGCGCAGAGCACCGACAGCATCGCCGCGCAGCTGCTGCGCGAGCATCGCGGCGAGCATGTCGGGCTGCTGGCGCCGCTGGTGGTGCACCGCAAGGGTGTCTACACGGACCTGGCGAAGTGGGCCAAGGCACGCGGCCACACGCACCTGCGGATCGACGGCGCGTTCGTCCGCGTCGACCCGTTTCCCCGCATCGACCGCTTCCGCGAGCACACGATCGAGCTGCCGGTGGCCGACCTCGTCGTCGCCCCCGAGCGCGAGGCCGAGCTGCGCGAGGCCTTGTCGCGTGCGCTCGACCTCGGCCGCGGCGTGCTGCACCTGCTGGCGCCGCTGGACGGGCTCGGCGCGGCGATGGACGCCGGCGGCGCCGGCGCCGGCATCGGCCGCGTCAAGGTCTTCTCGACCAAGCGCGCCTGCCCGGTTTGCGGCACCAGCTATCCCGAGCTCGACCCGCGCATGTTCAGCTACAACAGCCGCCACGGCTGGTGCCCGAGCTGCGTCGGCACCGGGCTGGCGCTGACGCGCGAGCAGCGGCGGGCGCTCGACGAGACCCTGCGCGACGACGAAGGCCGCGATGGGCGCGGGCGCGAGCAGCGCTTCCCGGCCGACGAACCCGAGGTCGAGGGGCTCGCCGACCGGCCCTGTGCCGACTGCGGCGGCACGCGGCTGAATGCCTTCGCACGCGGCGTGCGCTTCGACGGCCGCGGCATCGGCGAGGTCGCACGCGGGTCGGTCGCCGAGGCAGCGCAATGGATTGCGTCGCTGCAGGGCGGCGCGGCGCTGGGCGCGCGCGAGCGCGAGATCGCGCGCGACCTGATCACCGAGATCGCGAGCCGGCTGCAGTTCCTGCAGGACGTCGGCCTGGGCTACCTGACGCTGGACCGCGCGGCGCCGACGCTGTCCGGCGGCGAGGCGCAGCGGATCCGGCTCGCGGCACAGCTCGGCAGCCACCTGCAGGGCGTGTGCTATGTGCTCGACGAGCCGACGATCGGGCTGCACCCGCGCGACAACGGCGTGCTGCTGGGTGCGCTGGGCAAGCTGGGCGCGGCCGGCAATACGCTGGTCGTCGTCGAGCACGACGAGGACACCATCCGCCGCGCCGAGCACCTGATCGACATCGGCCCCGGCGCCGGCCGCCGCGGCGGCACGCTGGTCGCGCAGGGCACGGTGGCGGACCTGGCCGCGGCGCCGGACTCGGTCACCGGGCGCTTCCTCGCGCGGCCGCTCGTGCACCCGCTGCAGCCGCGGCGCGAGGTCGCGCCCGACGCGCCGGCGATCGTCGTGCGCGGCGCGTCGCTGCACAACCTGCAGCGCCTCGACGTGCGCGTGCCGCTGCAGCGGCTGGTCGCGGTCACCGGCGTCAGCGGCTCCGGCAAGAGCACGCTGGCGCGCGACGTGCTGCTGGCCAGCGTGCAGGCGCTGCGCGCCGACGGCGCCGCCGCGCCGGTGGGCTGTGACGCGGTCGAGGGCTGGCAGGCGGTCGACCGTGTGCTGGAGGTCGACCAGACGCCGATCGGCAAGACGCCGCGCTCTTGTCCGGCGACCTATATCGGTTTCTGGGACCTGGTGCGCAAGCTCTACGCCGGGACGCTGGAGGCGCGCGCGCGCGGCTACGAGGCCAGCCGATTCAGCTTCAACACCGGCGCCGGCCGCTGCCCGGCCTGCGAGGGGCAGGGCATGCGGACGATCGAGATGAGCTTCCTGCCCGACGTCAAGCTGCCCTGCGACCAGTGCCACGGCCAGCGCTTCAACGCCGAGACGCTGGCCGTGACCTGGCGCGGCAGGCATATCGGCGAGGTGCTGACGATGCCGGTCGACGAGGCGGTCGGCTTCTTCGCCAGCATGCCGGCGATCGCGCACCCGCTGCAGCTGCTGCAGGATGTCGGGCTGGGCTACCTGACGCTGGGCCAGCCGAGCCCGACGCTGTCGGGCGGCGAGGCGCAGCGGATCAAGCTCGTCACCGAGCTGGCCAAGGTGCGCGACGATGTCACCCGGCGCGGCAACCGGGCGCCGCGGACCCTGTACGTGCTCGACGAGCCGACGGTCGGCCTGCACATGGCCGATGTCGAGCGGCTGATCCGGGTGCTGCACCGGCTGGTCGACGGCGGCCACAGCGTGGTCGTGATCGAGCACGACCTGGACCTGGTCGCCGAGGCCGACTGGGTCATCGACCTCGGCCCCGAGGGCGGCGCCGCGGGCGGGCGCGTCGCCGCCGAGGGGGCGCCGGAGGCGATCGTCGGCGCCGGGACGCATACTGGGGTGGCGCTGGAGCGGGTGCTGCAGCGCTGATCCCACGCGACCCTTGCCGTCGATGGCGTGCCGGCCGCCGAGGCGCAATGACATCGAAGGGGATTGCAGCCCGGGTCGTGGCCGTGCGCCGGCGCCCTCGCTGACGGCGTGTCAGGGCGCCGCGCGCGCCGCGGTGCGCGTGCCGGTGCCTCCCAATGCGCTCAGCCACGCGGCCCTGCGGTCGGCCGTCACGGCGAACTCCCGCCGGTACAACGCCTGGCCATGCCGCAGCATCAGCAGCGCCACGCGCGCGGCCTCGCCGTCGCCGCGGTCGGCCAGCGCGGCGACGGCCTCGAAGGCCTCGTCCCAGTGGCAATGCTCGTAGGCCTCCATGGCGGCGTCGATCGACGCCGGGGCCGGCGGCGGGCCGTCCTGGGCAGCCGCTGCGAGACTGGCTGCGAACGACACCAGCACTGCGATCTTGCACGCCCGCCGCATGGCTGCGGTGGAGCGCCTCGACGCGTGAAAAGTGCGATGGATCATCTTGCCCTCCTGCGATCGCACGTTCCGCCACGCGAGAAGACCTCGCAAGCCGCCCGAACATGCTCGTGGCATCGTGAGCCGTTGCGGTGTCGCCGTCCCGACGAAGCGCCAAAGGTTTCGCGAACAAACGCCGACGATCGATAATCAAGTCGCCCCGAGGACACTTCCGATCGAGGAGCGTGCATGGCCGCAGCTCTGGATGCCGATTTCGCCGCCACCGCGCAGCGGTATTTGGTGGGCGGCTGGACGGTCGAACCGACGCTGCACCGGATCAGCGCCGGCGGCAGAACGACCAGGCTCGAGCCCAAGGCGATGGCGGTGCTGCTGCGGCTGGCCGCACGGCCCGGCGAGGTCGTCTCGCGAGACGAACTGCTGGCCGAGGTCTGGCCGGGGCTGGTGGTCGGCGACGATGCGCTGACGCAGGTCGTCGTCAAGCTGCGGCGCGCGCTCGGCGACACGTCGCGCCGGCCGGCCTACATCGAGACGATTGCCAAGGGGGGCTACAGGCTCGTCGCGCCGGTTCGGCCCGCGGCGGCCGACCCGTCAGCGCAGCAGTCCGCGCACCCGACGCCGCGCACGGGCCTGCGCCCGCGGCGGCCGATGGCCGCGCAGGCCGTCTCGGCGCTCGCTGGGCTGCTGGTCGCCATGATCGCCGCCGCATGGCTCCTGGCCCCGCGTGGCGACGCGTCCGACCGGCCGCCGGCCGAGGCGAGCGTCGGCTCGCTGCAGCCGACGGTCACGATCGACCCGATCGAGCCGATCGGCGACGACCCGCGCGCATCGCTGCTGGCGCGTGCGGTGACGGCCGACCTCGTGAACGACTTGTCCAAGGTCGCGGGGCTGTGGGTGGTCGCGCGCGGTCCGGGCAGCGCAGCGACCGGGGCTGCGTCCGAGGCTGCGCCGACGGGGCCGCGCTACCGGGTCGGCGGCAGCGCGCAGTTGCTCGGCGAGCGGCTGCGCCTGCAGCTCGAGCTCGCCGAGGAGCCGAGCGGCAGGCTGCTCTGGTCGCAGCGTTTCGAGCAGCCCTGGGCCGGGCTGCTCGACGTCCAGGCCGAGCTCGCGCCGGCGATCCTGCGCCTGCTGCCGGCGCGGATCGACGATGCCGAGCTGCGCCGCGTCGCCCGTCGCTACACGCGCAGCCTCGACGCCTGGGAGGCCTTCCAGCTTGCCCGCGCGGCGCTGCATCTGCGGCGCCAGGCCGACAACGAGACCGCGCGCGCGGGGTTCCGGCGCGCGATCGAGCTCGATCCGGGATTCGCGCGCGCCTACGCCGGCCTGGCGATGAGCCATGTCGCCGACTTCCGCTACCAATGGGTCGCCGACCGCGGCGCGTCCCTCGACCGCGCGTACGAGCTCGCGCGCAGCGCGCACGAGATCGACCCCGACCTCGCCGAGACCCACTGGACGCTCGCCTTCGTCCACGTGCACCGGTCGGAACACGACGAGGCGCTACGGATCCTGCAGCGTGCGGTCCGGCTCTACCCGTCGTTTGCCGACGCCCATGCCTTGATGGGCGGCATCTTCTCTTCGACCGGCCGCGCCGACGAGGGCATCGCGCTGCTACGCCGCGCGATCCGCCTCGCGCCGGAGTCGGGCTATCTCTACCACATGCTGCTCGGGCGCGCCTACCTCTTTGTCGGCGACCTGGAGCAGGCGCGCATCAACCTGCGCGAATCGCTGGCGCGCAACCCGGAGTTTCTCGACGCGCGGGTCTACCTCGCGGTGGTCCACCTGGCCGCCGGCGAGCTCGGCGAGGCCGAGTGGCAGGCCGAGGAGCTCCGCGCCCTGCGGCCGGGCTTCGCCGCCCGCGACTGGCTGCAGACCAACCCGACCGCCGACGAGGGGCTGCGCGCGATGCTGGTCGAACGGCTCGGGGCGCTGGGTCTGTGATACCGCGCGACGGCGCATCGCGTCGCCGCGCGCAGCGGCCGGCCGAGCCGGCGCCGACCCCGACCCTGGGGCGTCAGAAGTTGTGCCGCAGCCCGACCGCGATCGAGTTGAAGTCGCCGCCGTAGACGCCGGCCGCGCTGTCGTCGATCTTGGTGTAGAAGGCGTAGACCTTGCTGCGCTTGCTCAGGTTGTGGTTGAAGCCGAGCGTGTACTGGGTCGCCGACGAGTCGCTGACCTTGCCGTAGTCACCGGCGCGGCCGAAGTTCAGGTGCAGCTCGTTGGCGCCCATCGTGTACATGCCCGACAGGCGCAGCGTCGTGCGGCTGCCGGCGGCATAGACATCCTCGTCGCGCTGGACATAACCGCCGAGCGTGAACGCTCCCATCTCGTACAGGCCGCGCACCGCGAACTGGTTCGCGTCGCCGGTCTTCTGGTAGCCGGCACCCAGGTGCAGCGCGCCGGCGTCGTAGTTGGCCGCCAGTTCGTAGGTGCGGTCGGGCTGGCCCAAGTCGCGCGTATTGACCGCGGCATGCAGCACGATGCCGCCGAAGGACGGCGAGGCATAGCCGATCTTGTCCGACTGCTGCCACAGCCGCGCATCGGCGTAGAACGCATCGGCCGACGTGCCGGTATCGTGGTTGTGCATGCTGACATAGTCGGCCGTCGCGTAATAGGCCTCGCTCGTGAAGTTGCCCAGCCGCACGGTGCCGAAGCTGCCCGAGAGATTGACCTCGCTCTGGCGGCCCCAGAAGGTCGTCGCGGCCGCGCCGGTGTCGGCGGCGAAGCCGTGCTCGAGGACGAACCCGGCCTTCAGGCCACCGCCCAGATCCTCGCTGCCGCGCACACCGATACGCGAGGAGTTGTTCACCATCGCGCTGCTGGATTCGCCGCCCGCCTTCTGGCGTTCGACGGTCATGTTCAGTCGGCCGTAGATCTCCACCCCCTGGGCGAAGGTGGAGCCGGCGACCAGCGCGGCGGCGGCGGCGAGCAGAAGCTTGCGTGTCATCTTGTCTTGCTCTTCGGTTGAAAGGGTGGAATTCGCTTCGGCAGCCGTGTGACCACCGTGAGACGAAGTCTAAGCCCCGGCACCGGGAAAACCCTGGTTGGCTCGCGTCGCGAGCCCCGATTCGCCTCCGAAATTTGCCGCCCTGCGGCGCCGGCGCAACAGTCGCGCCCGGCCGAACTGATCGGTCGCTCAGCGCCCGCGCTGGTGCGCCGGCGCTTCCAGCCGTTTGGCGAGCATCGACAGCGACAGCGTCAGCACCAGGTACAGCGCCGAGATCGCGAGGTAGGGCTCCCAGTAACGAGAGTAGGCGCCGGCGACCGTGCGCGCGGCCAGCGCGAGCTCGGCCAGGCCGATCGCCGACACCAGCGACGAGTCCTTGATCAGCGTGACGCCCTCGTTGACCAGCGCCGGCACCATGCGCCGGAAAGCCTGCGGCAGGACGACGAAGCGCATCGCCTGCGCGTGCGTCAGCCCGACGCTGTACGCCGCCTGCACCTGCCCGCGGTGGATGCTCTGGATGCCGGCGCGGAAGATCTCGCTGATGTAGGCGCCGGCGTTGAGCGTCAGCGCGACGCAGCCGGACAGGAAGGCACCATGCTCCTGGCGGAAGATGCGTGCGGCGTCGCCGGCCACCAGCAGCCCGTGCTCCGGGTGCACCAGCATCGGCATCAGCGCGAAGTGCACGAGCAGGATCTGCACGAACAGCGGCGTGCCGCGGAAGAAGGTGACGTAGCCCAGCGTGACCCAGCGCGCGGCCGCCAGCAGCGCGGCCAGCAGCGGCGAACGCGGGCGCGGCGCATCGGCCGAACTGCTGACCAGCCCGAACAGCGCGCCAAGCACCAGCCCGGCGCCGACGGCGACGATCGCGAGCTTGATCGTCATCCACAGCGCGCTCGCGAACAGGGGGCCGTAACCGGCCAGGATCTCCCAGCGCAGGTCCATCGCGGCCTCTTCGGCGGTCCCGCGCCGGTGGCGCCTCAGCGCGGCGTGGCCGGCGCCGGGGCCCCCGCCGCGGCCGGTGCCGCGGGCGTCGCTGCGGCGGCGCCGAACCAGCGCGCGTGGATCTGCGCATAGGTCCCGTCGGCCTTGACCGCCGCCAGCCCGCGGTTGATCGCCTCCAGCAGCTCGGCGTTGCCCTTGCGCACCGCGATGCCGTACTGCTCGGGGACGAAGGTCGGGTCGCTGACGGTCTTGAAGCGCCCGCCGGGGTTGTTGGCGATGTAGTGCTCGACGACGCCGTTGTCGGCGACGACGGCGTCGACGCCACCCGACATCAGCTCCTGCAGCGCCAGCGGGGTCGACTCGAAGCGCTTGATCGCGGTGCTGTTCTTGCCGAGCAGCTGGGTCACGGCCTCGTCGCCGGTGGTGCCGGTCTGCACGCCGACCTTCAGCGGCTTGAGCTCCTCGAAGCGGGTCACCGCGCTGCCGGCGGGCACCGCGATCAGCTGCGCGGCGTCGAAGTACGGGTCGCTGAAGTCCATCGTCTGCCGGCGCTCCTCGGTGATCGTGATCGCCGACACCAGCAGGTCCCGGTCGCCCTGCGCGAGCGCGTTGAAGATGCCCTCCCACGGCGTGTTGACGAAGTTGACCTGGATGCCGGCCTTCTCGGCGACCGCGCGCACGACGTCGATGTCGAAGCCGACGATCTCGCCCTTGTCGTTCTGGCTCTCGAACGGCGCGTAGGCGGCGTCGGTGCCGACGTTGTAGGTCTTGACCACGGGCGGCGGCGGCGCGGCCGCGGGCGCGGCCGGCGCCGGCGCCTCCTCCTTCTTGCCGCAGGCGGCCATCAGCAGGCCGGCGGCGAGCAGCGCGGTGACTTGCAGGAAGCGGCGGGTATTCATCGTGCTCATCGAGGGGGGTCCGGGGTGTCGCGGTGGACGGGTGCGGCAGTGTACGCGTCCGCAATCCTGCGCGACACCCCGATCGATACCATGGTGCGCACGCGCGCGCCTGCCGCACAATCGTCCGGATCAGGGCAGGACGACGGCGGCGCGGCGTGATCGAGATCCGGGATGTCAGCAAGTGGTACGGCAGTTTCCAGGTCCTGGCCGACTGCACGACGCATGTCGCCAAGGGCGAGGTCGTCGTCGTCTGCGGCCCGTCGGGGTCGGGCAAGTCGACGCTGATCAAGACCGTCAACGCGCTCGAGCCGTTCCAGAAGGGCGATGTCGTCGTCGACGGTGTCAGCCTGGCCGACCCGGCGACCGACCTGCCGCGGCTGCGCCGTCGCGTCGGCATGGTGTTCCAGCATTTCGAGCTCTTCCCGCACCTGTCGGTGACCGAGAACCTGACGCTGGCGCAGGTCCGCGTGCTGCGGCGCGGCGCCGACGAGGCGCTGAAGCGCGGGCTGCAGATGCTCGACCGCGTCGGCCTCGCGGCGCACAAGGACAAGTATCCGGGTGAGCTCTCGGGGGGTCAGCAGCAGCGGGTCGCGATCGCACGCGCGCTGAGCATGGACCCGATCGTGATGCTGTTCGACGAGCCGACCTCGGCGCTCGATCCGGAGATGGTCGGCGAGGTGCTCGACGTCATGGTGCAGCTCGCGCGCGAAGGCATGACGATGATGTGCGTGACGCACGAGATGGGATTCGCGCGCCGCGTCAGCCATCGCGTCGTCTTCATGGACCAGGGCCGGATCGTCGAGGACTGCGCGAGCGAGGCCTTCTTCGGCCACCCCGAGGAGCGCTCGCCGCGCGCGCGCGATTTCCTGTCCAAGATCCTGGCGCACTGAGGGCCCGCGCGTCGAGCCGAACGGCGCGCGGCCGCCGACGGGCCGACCTCCCGCGAACGTCGGGCCGATCCGGGCCGCGGGAAGCGGACGTGGCGACGCGCGGGTGCGCGGCGCTCAGTGCCTATGCACCCGCGCCGCATCCTCGGCGCGCGGTGTCGCCGGGCCGTACATCCCGGCTGCGGTCAGCCGCAGCGCGCGCACCTGGAGCTGGGTCGCGTCGTCGTGGTCGCCGAAACCGTCGAGCACGTCCGACAGCCGCAGCAGCAGCGTGACCTCCCAGCGCGGGTCGGCACAGCCGCCGGCGGCGCGCGCGGCGTCGAAGACCTCGTCGCGCGCGCGCTCGCGCAGCGGCCGGCCGCTGCCGCGCTCGTGCCGGTCGGCGCGCGCCGCCATCTCGGCCAGCAGCTCGGCGCATTCGCACTGAAGGTCCAGCGCCTGGTCGCAGGCGCCGCTGGCGCGTGCCCAGTGCAGCGCGCGCTCCAGCGAGGCCAGCGCCGCGGCGCGCTCGCCGAGCGCGCGCCAGCAGCGCGCGACGCGGTGGCAGGCCTCGGCCATGACACCGGGACGGCTCGCGGCGCGCGCCTGCTCCAGCGCGCGCATCGCCCGATGCAGCGCGGCGTAGGGGGCGGCTGCCGGGTCCGCGCGGGATCGCGCGACGGCGCGCGCGCGAACCGCGGCGGCGACCGCATCGGGCGTGCCGCGGACGGCATCGGGGGTCGCGGCGGTCGATGCGTCGGTCGGGTCGTGGGCCATGGCGGTCGGGTCTCGGCGAGGGGCTGGGCGCCATGCTAGGCGAGCGCGCCTCGCTGCGGGCCTGGACAAGCCCCCCGGGCCGCGGGGGGTTGCGGCGCGGCGCGCGCGGCGCGCCGCCGACTCCGTCACAGCCTGAGCAGCTGCGGGATCGCCAGGCTGATCGCGGGGAAGGCGATCAGCAGCCCCATGCGCACGATGTCGGCGGCGACGAAGGGCATCACGCCGCGCCAGATCGCGGCCGTCGGCACCTCGGGCACGACGCTGGACAGGACGAAGATGTTCATCCCGACCGGCGGCGTGATCAGGCTGATCTCGATCACGCAGACGACGATGATGCCGAACCACACCGGGTCGAAGCCGAGCGAGGCGACGAGCGGGTAGAAGATCGGCACCGTCAGCAGCATCATCGACAGGCTCTCCATCGCCATGCCGAGGACGACGTAGACGAGGCAGATCGCGACCACGACCGCGACCGGCGGCAGGTCGAACGCGGTGACGAACTCGCGCAGCGCCGTCGGCAGCTCGGTGAAGTTGAGGAAGCTGGCGAACAGCGACGCGCCGATGATGATCGTGAACAGCATCGCCGAGGTGCGCGCCGACTCGGTCAGCACCTCCTGCAGCGCGCGCCAGTCGAGCGCGCGCCGGGCGAGCGCGAAGACGAAGCCGCCTCCCGCGCCGACGCCGGCGGCCTCGGTCGGCGTGAAGAAGCCGCCGTACATGCCACCCATCACGAGCGCGAACAGCGCCAGCACGCCCCAGATGCGGCGCAGCGCGGTCATCCGATCGGCCCAGCTCGCGCGCTCGCCCGGCGGGCCCCATTCGGGGTGGCGGCGCGTGACCAGCGCAACTGCGGCGAGGTAACAGCCGGTGGCCAGCAGCCCCGGCAGCACGCCGGCGGCGAACAGCGCGCCGATGCTCTGTTCGGTCATGATGCCGTAGATCACGAGGATGACCGACGGCGGGATCAGGATGCCGAGCGTCGCGCCCCCGCACACCGATCCGGCCGCGAGCTGCGGCGAATAGCCGAAGCGCTTCATCTCGGGCATCGCGACGCGCGCCATCGTCGCCGTGGTCGCGATCGACGATCCGCAGATCGCGCCGAAGCCGGCGCAGGCGGCGATCGTCGAGCTCGCCAGCCCGCCGCGGTAGTGACCGATCAGCGCATACGCGGCCTGGTACAGGTCGCGCGACATGCCGGCGCGGGTGACGAAGTTGCCCATCAGCACGAACAGCGGCACGACCGACAGCGTGTAGCTGCCGATATCGACGAACTCGCCGGCGGCGGCCGAGATCGCCGCCGGCCACGATCGCATCAGCGCGACGCCGACCAGCCCGACCAGCCCCATCGCGACCGCGATCGGCACCCGCAGCGCCATCAGCACGAACATTGCCGCGAAGCCGAGCATGCCCTCGGTCATGCCGGCTCCCTGCGCAGCGCGCGCCACGCCAGCCCCAGGTGCGCCAGCGCGGTGACGACGAGCATCGCGGCGACCATGCGGTGGAACGGCCACAGCACGATCTCGAGCGACGGTGTCGTATCGCCATACTCGGCGGTGCGGGCGGCGCGCTCCGAGACGATCCACGCCGCGGCGCCGAAGATCGCCGCCGTCAGCAGGTTGGCCAGCGACTGCTGCCAGCGCTGCAGCGACGCCGGGATCACGCGGTCGAGCAGGTCGAAGACGATGTGCTCGCCGGCGCGCGAGGCCAGCGGCAGCGCGAAGTAGATCATCGTCAGCATGAACAGCTCGGTCAGCTCGACCGCGCCGACGATCGAGTTGCCGAGGAACTTGCGGCTGAAGACGTCGGCAAAGGTCAGCGCCATCATCGCGAACAGCGCGACCGCGGCGACGGCGCCGAACAGCGAGGCCAGGCGGTTCATGCCCGAAGTGGCGGGGCGCCGACCAGGTCGTGGTGGCGGATGGCGCCAGACGATGCGACGGCCGGCGCGCCCCGGTGGTGGGGCCGTCCGGCCGTCGTCCAGCGGCGCGCGACGGCGCGCGTCACTGCAGCTTGGCGATCTCGGCGCGCAGCTCCTTGATCACCGCGGCCGCGTTCTTCAGCCCCTTGTCCTCGACCTCCTTGATCAGCGCGGCCTCGACCGGGGCCGTCTTGGCCTTGAAGTCGGCGACGAAGGCGGCGTCGGCGGTGATCGACTCGATGCCGGCGACCTGCTGCGCGGCGCGGCTGCGGGTGTCGTAGTCGTCCCAGTACTTGCCGATGAAGCGCGCGGCCCATTCGCCCGAGTGCTTCTCGATGATCGCCTGGTCGGCCTTCGGGATCTTGGCCCAGGTCGCAGGGTTCATGACCATCGCGAAACTCGTGTTGTAAAGGCCGCCGGGCAAGGAGGTGCGGTACTTGACCAGCTTTTCCAGGCGGAAGCCGACGATCGACTCGTCGGGCAGCCAGACGCCGTCGACGACGCCGGAGGACAGCAGCTCGTAGGACTGCGGCGCCGGCTTGAGCGTCATGTTGGCGCCGATCGCCTTGCCGACCTCCGGCAGGATGCCGGTGCCGATGCGGAACTTGATCCCGTCCAGGTCCGCCAGCGATCGGACCGGCCGCTTGTTGTTGAAGATCTGCCCCGGGCCGTGGGTGAACACGGTGATCACCTTCATGCCCTTGTGCTCGTCGAACTTGGCCAGGTGGCGCTCGTAGACGCGCTGATAGGCGACGCTGCTGGCGATCGCCGAGTCGCCGAGGAAGGGTACCTCCGCGAGCTTGGTCATGACGAAGCGCCCGGGCGTGTAGCCGTGGACGCTGAAGGCGACGTCGACGAGGCCGTCGCGCACCGCGTCGAAAGTGGCCGGCGCCGGCGCGACCGGCTTCGGCAGCATGTTGCACTGGATGCGGCCTGCGACGGCCTTGCTGACCTCCATGCACCAGTCGAGTTGCATCTTGGTCAGCAGGTGCGTCTGCGGCACCCAGGACGACAGCGTGAGCGTGATCTGCGCCGAGGCGGCGCCGGCGAAGCCGAGCAGGGCGGCGGCGGCGAGGGTCTTGAGCGGGGCCATGATGTGCAGTCTCCTGGGCGATGGGACGAACCGGGCCTGACGCACCCGGCAGCAGTGCAAGGGGGGCATGCTAAACACAGGCCCCGCCCGCCGGTCTCATCAGTTTCCCGCAGCCACCCTGGACTGGATCAAGTTTTTGCCGATCCGCCAGCCCAGCAGCGCGGCGACGATCGCGGCGTAGACGCCGACCTCGGCGAAGTCGTTCTTGCCCGCGCGCATCCAGAAGAAGTGCAGCAGCGCCAGCAGCGCCGCGGCGTAGACCGCGCGGTGCAGCGCGCGCCAGCGCCGGCCGCCGAGCGCGCGCACCGCGGCGTCGAACGAGGTTGCCGCCAGCGCCGCGAGCAGCAGCAGCGCCGCGCTGCCGGCGAGCACGAACGGACGCTTGCCGACGTCGCGCACGATGTCGGACAGCACCAGCCCCATGTCCAACCAGGCGTAGGCGAGGAAGTGCATGCAGGCGTAGAAGAAGGCGAACAGCCCCAGCATGCGGCGCCAGCGCGCCAGCGCGTGCCAGCCCGTGGCCTGGCGCAGCGGCGTGACCGCCAGCGCGATGCACAGGAAGCGCAGCGTCCAGTCGCCGCTGCCGCGGATCAGCGCCTCCGCCGGGTTGGCGCCCAGCGTGCCGCGCAGCGCGCCGGCCAGCAGCAGCGCCAGCGGCAGCAGGCACAGCGCGAACAGCGCCGGCTTGGCGGCAGGATGCAGCAGCGCGCGGTTGACGCGCGCGGCAATGGCCGCGCGCTGACCGCCGGCCGTTGCCGCACCGCCGCGCCCGCCCAGGATCGCCGTGCCCACAGGACGGTCAGAAGAAGCGCCGCAGGTCCAGGCCGGCGTACAGCGAGGCGACCTGCGGCGCGTAGCCGTTGAACATCAGCGTCGGCCGCTTGCGCGCGAACAGCCCATCCTCGCCGATGCGGCGTTCGGTGGCCTGGCTCCAGCGCGGGTGGTCGACCTCGGGGTTGACGTTCGAGTAGAAGCCGTACTCGCCGGGCGCGGCGAGATTCCAGCTCGTCGGCGGCTGCTTCTCGCTGAAGCGGATGCGGACGATCGACTTGCCCGACTTGAAACCGTATTTCCACGGCACGACCGTCCGCACCGGCGCGCCGTTCTGGTTCGGCAGCACCTCGCCGTACAGCCCGAAGGCCAGCAGCGCCAGCGGGTGCATCGCCTCGTCCAGCCGCAGCGCCTCGACGTAGGGCCAGTCGAGCACGCGCGATCTCAGCCCCGGCATCTGCGCCGGGTCGGCCAGGGTCTCGAACTGGACGTATTTCGCGTTGCCGGTCGGCGCGACGCGCCGGATCAGTTCGGCGATCGGGTAGCCGACCCACGGGATCACCATCGACCAGCCCTCGACGCAGCGCAGCCGGTAGATGCGCTCCTCCATCGGCGCCAGCCGCAGCAATTCGTCGAGGTCGAAGCGGCGCGGGCGCGCGACCTCGCCGTCGACGACGACGGTCCAGGGGCGCGGGCGCAGGCTGCCGGCGCGCGCTGCGGGATCCGCCTTGTCGGTGCCGAACTCGTAGAAATTGTTGTAGCCGGTGACGTCGGCATAGGCGGTCGGCTTGTCGACGACGACCGCGCCCGGCGCCGTCGAGCGAACCGACGGCAGCGGCGCGAGCCGGCCCGGCGGAGCGATCGATGCGCGCGCGTCGCGCGCCGCCCAGCTCGCGAGCGAGGCCCCGGCGGCACCGAGGGCCAACCGCTGCAGCCAGCGGCGACGCGACGCGTAGACTGCGGCCGGCGTGATCTCCGACGGCACGGGGTGGACGAATCCGCGGTCCTCGAACAGGTGCATGGCGACTCGAGAGGCGTGTGGGTGCAGGGGCGCGTGCTCGGCAGCGCGAGCTGCCGCGTGGGAAGCGCGCCTGCCTCGAGTCCGTGAATTCGGCGCCGGGCACGCCGCGGTTACACGCGACGAACATCGTCATTGTCGGCACCCGCGGCCGCCGACGCGACGAGGGCCGGTCGACGACCGGCCCTCGGGCAGGGGTATCGCGGATGCGGCGCGGCGCCGCGCGCGCTCAGCGCAGCCCGGCGGCGTAGTCCGAGACGGCCTGGATCTCGCGGTCGTTCATCTTCGCCGCGACGCCGGCCATCTGCGCGTTGTTGGCGCGCGCACCCGAGCGGAAGGCACGCAGCTGCAGCTCGGTGTACTCGGCATGCTGCCCGGCCACGCGCGGGTACTGGATCGGGATGCCGGCGCCGGCCGGCCCGTGGCAGCCGGCGCAGGCCGGGATCTTGCGGTCGGCGATGCCGCCGCGCCAGATCGCCTCGCCGAGCAGCACCGTATCCTTGTTGCGCGCTTCGCCCGCGACCGGCGCCTTGGAGCCGTAGAACGCAGTGATGTCGCGGATCGCCTTGTCGTCCACCGCCGCCGCCATGCCCTGCATGATCTCATTGACGCGCTTGCCCGACTGGTACTCGCGCAGCTGCTTGGCGAGGTACTCGGGGAACTGGGCCTGCAGGATCGGGTTTTCCGGCAGGCCGCGCGAGCCGTCGGCCATGTGGCAGCCTTGGCACATGGCCGAGGCTTCCGCGCCCGCGGCCAGGTCGGGCGCGTCGGCGGCGCGGGCGGACACGAGTGCGGCGGCGGCGAGCAGCGTGGCGAACAGCGGGCGGACGGGCGTCTTCATGCGACTCGAGCCTCGGTTGGCGTCGTTGGGGTGGCGTGGGTCGGACGTGCCGGCGCTGCGGCCGGCACAAAACCAGACAATTTTACAATGAGCCGATGACCTCGCCCCGCCGCCGCGCCGCGCCGGCCGACGCCGCCGCGCGGCGCGCGCTGGCCTGGACCCACGGCGCGCGTTTCCTGACCACCGCCAGCCGGCTGGACGAACTGCCGGCGGGCGAGCTGCCCGAGATCGCCTTCGTCGGCCGCAGCAACGCCGGCAAGTCCAGCGCGATCAACGCGCTGGCGCAGCAGCGCCAGCTCGCCTTCGCATCGCGCACGCCGGGGCGCACGCAGCATATCAACCTGTTCGCGCTCGGCCCGCGCGACGCGGCCGACGCCCTGCTCGTCGACCTGCCGGGCTATGGCTATGCAGCGGTCGAGCGCGGTGCCAAGCTGCGCTGGCAGGCGGTCATGGCCGACTACCTGCAGCACCGGCGCGCGCTGGCCGGCGTGGTCCTGCTGGTCGATATCCGACACGGGCCGACCGAGCTCGACGAGCGGCTGCTGGCGCTGATCGCTCCGCGCGTGCGCGCGGGGCAAGTCAGGCTGCTGGTGCTGCTGACCAAGGCCGACAAGCTCGGCCGTCGTCAGGCGCAGGAGGCGCTCGCGAACGCGCAGGCCGCGCTCGCGCCGCTGGCCGGCGAGTCGGCCGACATCGGGCTCGCGCTGTTCTCCGCGCCGTCGCGCCAGGGCCTGGACGATGTCGCCGTGCACCTGCATGGCTGGGTGCACGAGGCTGCCGTCAGCTGATTCCGATCTCGATCGACCCCTCGGCCGCCCCGGGGCGTGGTGGCAGGCCGAACGTCGACGATCCGCAGCACCCGCGCGGATCATGACGGACTTGTGGATCGGCGAGATCCCGGCGCGGCAACCAGGCGCCGCCGTCAGTGCCGCCGGCGCCGATCAGGCCGCGGCCGGCTGGGCGCCGTCGCTCACCATGCGCACCGCCGCCGAGCGCAGCAGCGAGCGCCGGCGCAGCGTGTGCAGCATGCCCTCGGCATACAGCCGCGCGAGCGCGCGACGCCGCATCGCCAGCGTGCGCCCGGGCTCGGGCAGGCCGAGCAGCCAGACCTCGCCCTGCCTCCCGAGCCAGAGCACTTGCGCGATCATCCAGTGGCCGCGGCAGAACAGGCGGATCCAGTCGCCCGGCTGCTGGGCGCCGAACCAGGTCTGCAGGTCCGGGTTGTCGCTGCGCGGCGGCGGCGGGTTGTCGATCAGCGAGGCCGGAACGGTATCCAGCCGCGCTTCGTCCAGCGCACCGAATCCGGTCGCGGCGGCGTCGCTCTCGGCCGCCGTCATCGCCTGCAGGCGCGCGACGTCGTCGCCGGCGCGCGAGAGCCGGCCGGCGAAGCGCAGCCGCGCATCGGCGCGCATCCGGGCGGTGGCGCGCCGGTAGTGGTCGACGTCCAGCGCCGGCGCCTCGGACATCTGTTCGATCAGCCGTTCGGCCAGCTGCAGCACCTGCTCGCGCACCGGGTTACCTGGCGCGTACAGGCTGACCTGGTAGACCGCCTCGTCGACGAACTGCCACACCGGGTGGTCGTAGTCCTCGAGCGCGGAAGGATCGTGCAGCACCATGCGCAGCGCCGCCGGCTGCATGCGCGCCACCAGCGCGCCGACGTCGCGGCCGAAGCGGCGGTCGTGGACCATGTACTCGAACAGGCGCGAAAGCATCTCGATGAGCTGCTGGTCGACCGCGCTGCGCGCGTGCTGCACGAGCTGAGCCTGGCGCGACGCCAGCACCTGCGCATGCGCGGCCACCGGCGCGTCCGCCGGCAGTGCGCGCAGCGCGCGCGAGGCGTCGCGCAGCAGGTGCTCCAGCGGCTGCGCCAGGCTCTTGGGCGCGCTCGGCGCCGTCCCCGGCGGGTCCAGCGCCGCGGGGCGCGTCGGCGCCGTCGCATGCGCCGGCAGCACCGCCGACAGGGCTTGCGCGGCCGCCATCGCGTCGCGCACGTGCCGCAGGTCCGGCGCCTGGCCGCGCCAGGAGTCCTCGCCGCGGTAGTGACGGCCGGGGGCATGCACGACCAGCGTCCGGTGCGATGCGGGTGCCACGCCCATGCCTTCCAGCCGCGCACAGGCGCCGGCATAGGCCTTGCGGAGCACCTGCGCCAGCGGCGTGCTGGCGTGGCGCACCAGCATGACCTGGTGCGCTCGGCTCATCGGCAGCGCCTGCGCGGCCTCCCACAGCGCGCGCGCGAAGACTTCGGGGCTGAAGGGGTTGTGGTCGCGCGTGACCGCCATGTCGCCGGACAGCGCCGAGGTGTAGGCGGCCATTTCGCGCAGCTCGTGCTCGGCGATGTTGCGCACCGCCTCCAGCGCGCGCGAGACCTCGACGTCGGCGAGCACCTCGGTCTCGTCGACGAGGGAAAGCGCCAGCCCGGGCTCGGGCTGCAGCGACAGCGCCGGCGCGGGCCGCAGCGGCGCGCGGCCGCCGCGCTCGCCGCCGGATGCCGCGCGCAGCTGCTCGCGCACCGACGCCGCGTAGCGTTCGACGATCGGCGCGCGCCGGTGGCGCAGCGCCTGGACGATCTCGGCGGCGGCCATGCGCTCGGCCTTCGGCAGCTCGGGCATCGCCTCCTGCATCGCCGACTGCGCAGCATCCAGGACCTGGTCGGCGAGCATCGGCACGCGCATCAGCTCGTCCTCGACGAACTGCTCGCGGGCATGGTGCTTGGGGTCGTGCATGGGAGGCGCTCGGCACGGGAACTTCGTGCGCCGATTCTGGGCCGCCAGGGTGCACGCCGAGCGCGCGAACAGGCCGGCCGCGAGGCCCCAGTTCGCGGCCTGGAGCGTCCGCGCCGGGCCGCGCCCGCGGCAGCCCGAAAAGGAAAAAGGCCTGCACCTCGCGGTGCAGGCCCTCGTGCGAAGGGTCGCGAAGGGTCGCGACGGGCGGGACTTACATGTCCATGCCCATGCCGCCCATGCCGCCCATGCCGCCGGGCATGCCGCCGGCCGGGGACTCTTCCTTCGGCGCTTCGGCGACCATCGCCTCGGTCGTCAGCATCAGGCCGGCGACCGACGCGGCGTTCTGCAGCGCGGTGCGGGTGACCTTGGTCGGGTCCAGGATCCCCATCTCGATCATGTCGCCGTAGGTATCGTTGGCGGCGTTGAAGCCGAAGTTGCCCTTGCCTTCGAGCACCTTGTTGATGACCACGCTCGGCTCGCCGCCGGCGTTGGCGACGATCTCGCGCAGCGGCTGCTCGACCGCGCGCATGACGATCTTGATGCCGGCGTCCTGGTCGTGGTTGTCGCCCTTGAAGTTGCCGACCGCGGCGCGTGCGCGCAGCAGCGACACGCCGCCGCCGGCGACGATGCCCTCCTCGACCGCGGCGCGGGTGGCGTGCAGCGCATCCTCGACGCGGGCCTTCTTCTCCTTCATCTCGACCTCGGTGGCAGCGCCGACCTTGATCACCGCGACACCGCCGGCGAGCTTGGCCACGCGCTCCTGGAGCTTCTCGCGGTCGTAGTCGCTCGTCGCTTCCTCGATCTGGATGCGGATCTGCTTGACGCGCGCCTCGATGTCGTCGGCCTTGCCGGCGCCGTCGATGATCGTCGTGTTCTCCTTGGCGATCTCGACGCGAGCGGCCGAGCCGAGGTCGCCCAGCGTGGCCTTCTCGAGCGTCAGGCCGACCTCCTCGGCGATCACCTTGCCGCCGGTCAGGATCGCGATGTCCTCCAGCATGGCCTTGCGGCGGTCACCGAAGCCCGGCGCCTTGACCGCGCAGACCTTGAGGATGCCGCGGATGGTGTTGACGACCAGCGTCGCCAGCGCCTCGCCCTCGACCTCCTCGGCGACGATCAGCAGCGGCCGGCCGGCCTTGGCGACCTGCTCCAGCACCGGCAGCAGGTCGCGGATGTTGCTGATCTTCTTGTCGTGCAGCAGCACGAACGGGTTCTCGAGGATCGCCGCCTGCTTCTCGGGGTTGTTGATGAAGTAGGGCGACAGGTAGCCGCGGTCGAACTGCATGCCCTCGACGACGTCGAGCTCGTTGTCCAGGCTCTTGCCGTCCTCGACCGTGATCACGCCTTCCTTGCCGACCTTGTCCATCGCGTCGGCGATGATCTTGCCGATCGACTCGTCGCTGTTGGCCGAGATCGCGCCGACCTGGCTGATCTCCTTGCTCGTGGTCGTCGGCTTGCTCAGCTTCTTGAGCTCGTCGACGAGCGCGATGACGGCCTTGTCGATGCCGCGCTTGAGGTCCATCGGGTTCATGCCCGCGGCGACATACTTCATGCCCTCGCGCACGATCGACTGCGCCAGCACGGTCGCGGTCGTGGTGCCGTCACCGGCGGTGTCGCTGGTCTTGGAGGCGACCTCCTTGACCATCTGCGCGCCCATGTTCTGCAGCTTGTCCTTGAGCTCGATCTCCTTGGCGACCGACACACCGTCCTTGGTGACGGTGGGGGCGCCGAACGAGCGCTCGAGCACGACGTTGCGGCCCTTGGGGCCGAGGGTGACCTTGACCGCGTTGGCCAGGACGTTCACGCCCTCGACCATGCGGTGACGGGCGTCGGAACCGAAGACGACGTCTTTGGCAGCCATGTGGGTTTCTCCGAAAGATGGGGGGATGCGGGGAGTGGATTCGCTCGCATGCGCAGCCGGCACGGCGACGCCGCACCCGGTGGTGCCGGGTCGGCAGCCCGCTGCGACGGCGGCGGATCGTCGCGGACGATCCGGCGCGGCGAATCGCGACGGGGTCCGGGCTTACTTCTCGACCACGGCGAAGAGGTCTTCCTCGCGCATGACCAGCAGTTCCTCGCCGTCGACCTTGACGGTCTGGCCGCTGTACTTGCCGAACAGCACGCGGTCGCCGACCTTGACGTTGGGGACGACGAAGTCGCCCTTGTCATTGCGCTTGCCGGGGCCGACGGCCAGGATCTCGCCCTGGTCGGGCTTCTCGGCGGCGTTGTCGGGAATCACGATGCCCGAAGCGGTCTTGGTTTCCTGCTCGAGACGCTTGACGATCACGCGATCGTGCAGAGGACGCAGCTTCATTTGATCTCCTGTCGAGACTGCGGTGGAGTCCTTGGACAATAAGCCCACTGTGCTAGTGAGCACTCACTAAATTTGACGCGAGGCAATGCCGCTTCGTCGTCATCAGCACTCGCGCGAGGCGAGTGCTAACAGGCAGATTATGGCGGCGGATTCGCCGCACTTCAAGAGGCTGAGGCTGAGGCCGCCGCGCGTCGCTCAGTCCGCGCAGTCTTGCTCGCCGAACGCCGGGGGCGCCGCGGCGACGCGGTAATCCTCGGCCGACCAGGCCCCCAGGTCGAGCCCGCGGCAGCGCGCGCTGCAGAAGGGCCGAAACGGGTTGTCGAGCGCGAAGCGCGTCGGCCGGCGGCAGCTCGGGCAGGCGACGATCCGCGCGCCACCAGCACCGAAGGGAGTCGGATCCCCGGCCGCGCCGCCGGGTGCCGGATCCGAAGCCACGCCGCCGGATGCCTGTTTCCCGGCCGAGCCACCCGGCTTGCGCCCGCTCAGCTGCACAGCGCGAGGTCGAACGCGATGTCGCCGCCGAAGGGCCTGAGCCGGCCCTCGCCATCGCCCTGCATGAATCGCACCGAGACCATCAGCCGGTGGCCGCTGATCTCGGGGACGCCGTCCACACCGTCGGGCAGGCGCAGCCGCAGCAGCTGGTAGCTGCGCCCCTGCGGCAGGCTCTGCTGGTACTGGCCGCCGACGGCGACGACGCGCTGCGCGCTGCCGCTGTCGCGCAGCAGCCCGAGCAGCACGCCGATCGCCTGCGCGAGCGGGCGCAGCGTCACCAGCCAGCGCGCGAGGTCGGCGCGGCGCTGATCGGCCGGGCGCTGCTGCCAGGCGTAGTAGGCCGGCAGGTCGAACTCGCAGGTGCCGCCCGGGATATTGATGCGGCTGCGGATGCTCATCAACCACTCGTTCGAGGTCAGCGACTGACCGGCCTTGCCCGGCAACTGGTTCAGTTCGTCGTAGGCGCGGTCGATGCGGCCGACGACCTCGTCCAGCGCGGACTCCGAGATCTGCGGGTTGCCGCGGTAGGACTCGAGCTGCGCCTTGTGGCGCTCCAGCTCCTTGAGCAGGTCGGACTTGAGGTCGGCGCGCGCGGCCACGTCCATGATCTCGAACAGCGTCGCGATCGCGAAATGGTGGTCGACCGCGGCGTCGCGCGCGGCAAGCGTGTCCAGCCGCTCGAACAGATGCTCGAGCCGCAGCATCGTGCGGATGCTTTCGTTGAACGGGTATTCGTACAGGACCGCGGCCACGCGCAGCATGGGCGCGCCTCGCGCGCCCCGTCGATGGAACGATGGTCGATTGTTCCACAGGGGCCGCCCGGCGACGGCCCTTCATGGCGATCAGCGGGGTGCCGCCGCCGCAGCGGGCGCGCCGAACCAGTCGCGCCAGACCGCATCGAGCTGCGACTCGAGCTGCGCCAGCGTCGTCGCGCCGCCGTTGTCGATCACGGCATCGGCGATCGCGCGCCTTGCCGCGCGCGTGGCCTGCTGCGCGATCACGCGCTCGACCGCCTGCGACGCCCATCCCGAGCGCCGCACGACGCGCTCGACCTGGACCGCCTCGGGGCAGTCGACGACCAGCACGCGGTCGACGCGCGCGCGCCAGCGCGGCGACTCGGCCAGCAGCGGGACGTCGAAGACGACCGGGCGGGCGCCGGCGCGCGCGGCCTGCGCCTCGGCCTCGGCGGCGATCATCGGGTGCAGGATCGCCTCCAGACGGCGCCGGGCGTCCGGGTCGGCGAAGGCGAGCGCGCGCATGCGATCGCGGTCGAGCGCGCCGTCGGCGCCGAGGATCTCCGCGCCGAAGGCCGCCGCGATCGCCGGCAGCGCCGCGCCGCCGGGGGCGGTGAGCGCGCGCGCGATCGCGTCGGTATCGACGACGAGCGCGCCGCGCGCGGCGAGCATGCGCGCGACCGTGCTCTTGCCGCTGCCGATGCCGCCGGTCAGGCCGATGCTTCGCACCCGCGCAGGCTCCGCCGCCGCGGATCCCGGCCTCAGGCCCATCCCATCCAGTCGAGCACGCGCGGCAGCCCGGCCAGCAGCACGGCGACGCCGCCACCGGCCAGGAACGGACCGAAGGGAACGAAGCGCCCCTCGCGCAGCGCGCCGGTGGCCTTCATGCCGATCCCCACCAGCGCCCCCAGCACCGAGGCGAAGAGCACGACCGGCAGCAGCGCCTTCCAGCCCAGCCAGGCGCCGAGCGCCGCGAGCAGCTTGAAGTCGCCCTGGCCCATGCCTTCCTTGCCGGTCGTCAGCTTGAACAGCCAGTACACCGACCACAGCGACAGGTAGCCCGCGACCGCCCCCCACAGCGCATCGGCCCAGGGAATCGTCCATCCGAACGCGGCGGCGAGCAGCCCGGCCCAGGCCAGCGGCAGCGTCATCGCATCGGGCAGCACGGTGGTATCCCAGTCGACCAGCGACAGCGCCAGCAGCACGGCGACCACCGCGCACCACAGCAGCGCGACCGGCTGGCCCTCGAAGCGCCAGGCGACGGCGGCGAACAGCACGCCGGTGAGCAGCTCGACGAAGGGGTAGCGCCAGGGGATGGCGGCGCGGCAGGCGCTGCAGCGCCCGCGCAGCGCCAGCCAGGACAGCAGCGGCACGTTCTCGAACCAGCGGATCGCGTGCCCGCACGAGGGGCAGCGCGAGGCCGGGCGCGCCAGCCCGAACGCGGGCAGCCGCTCGAGCTGCTGGCCGAGCGCGGTCGCCGCCGCGCCGGCGGCGGCCGGCACCGGCTGGCCGAAGATGCGCCGGTAGGACTCGGCGTCGGCGAGCTGATGCGCGACGTCGGCCCACCACTGGCGCTCCATCATCAGCGGCAGCCGGTGTGCGACGACATTCAGGAAGCTGCCGATCAGCAGCCCGATCAGCCCCAGCGCCCAGGGGGCGAGCAGCGGCTGCAGCCAGCCGCCCCAGCCCTCGACCAGCGCGCTCAAACGACCGAACCCAGCTTGAAGATCGGCAGGTACATCGAGACCACGATGCCGCCGATCAGCACGCCCAGGATGACGATGATGAAGGGCTCCATCAGGCTGGACAGCCCCTTGACCATCTCGTCGACCTCGTCCTCGTAGAACTCGGCCGCCTTGGCCAGCATGTGGTCGAGCGACCCGGACTCCTCGCCGATGGCCGCCATCTGCAGCACCATGCTCGGGAAGACGCCGGTCGTCGTCATCGCGGTGGTCAGCGCGGTGCCGGTGGAGACGTCCTTCTGGATCGCCTCGGTGGCCAGCGCGTAGACCGCGTTGCCCGACGCCCCGCCGACCGAGTCCAGCGCCTCGACCAGCGGCACGCCGGCGGCGAACATCGTCGACAGCGTGCGCGTCCAGCGCGCGATCACGCTCTTGTTGATCAGGTCGCCGAAGACCGGGATGCGCAGCAGCAGCCGGTCCATCACCATCTGCATCTTCTCCGAGCGCTTCCAGGACTGCATGAAGAAGTAGCTGCCGCCGATCAGCACGCCGAAGATCACATACCACCAGGAGACGAAGAACTCCGACATCGCGATCACCGCCAGCGTCGGCGCCGGCAGCTCGGCGCCGAAGGAGCTGAAGACATCCTTGAACGCCGGGATGACGAAGATCATGATCACCGTCAGCACGACGAAGGCGACGAGGATGACCGCCACCGGGTACATCAGCGCCGACTTGATCTTCGACTTGATCGCCATCGTCTTTTCCTGGTACATCGCCAGGCGATCGAGCAGCGCCTCCAGGATGCCGCCGGCCTCGCCGGCCTCGACCAGGTTGCAGTACAACGCGTCGAAGTACATCGGGTGCTTGCGGAATGCCGCCGACAGGCTGGTGCCGGTCTCGACATCCGAGCGGATCTCGGTCAGCAGCTTGGTCAGGCGCGGGTTCGGGCTGCCGCGGGCCACGATGTCGAAGGCCTGCAGCAGCGGCACCCCGGCCTTCATCATCGTCGCCAGCTGGCGCGTGAAGATCGCGATGTCCTTCTGCTTGATCGCGCGTCCGCCGCTGCTGCGGCGCTTCTTGACCTTGCCGACCAGGATGCCCTGGCGGCGCAGGCTGGCCTGCACCATCGCCAGGCCGCCGGCGCGCATCTCGCCGCGCACGACCTTGCCGTTCTTGTCCTTGCCCTCCCACTCGAAGACGGCTTCCTTCGCGGGGGTGCCGCGGGCGGCGGCGGCGCTGGCTGTGGCCATGAGGTATCGACCTACTCGTTGGTGACGGTGATGACTTCTTCGAGCGTGGTGACGCCGGCGCGCACCTTGACCAGGCCGGACTGGCGCAGGTCGCGCACGCCTTCCTTCTGCGCCTGGGCGGCGATGTCCAGCGCGGTGCCCTCGGCGAGGATGATGCGCTGGATGGCCTCGGTGATCGGCATCACCTGGTACAGGCCGACCCGGCCCTTGTAACCGTTGTTGCAGGCGGTGCAGCCGACCGCGCGGTACGGCCTCCAGTTGCCGTCCAGCTCCTCGGGCTTGAATCCGGCCTTGAGCAGCGACTCGCGCGGGTAGTCGGCCGGCTTCTTGCAGCCCTCGCACAGCCGGCGCGCCAGCCGCTGCGCGGTGATCAGCAGCACGCTGGAGGCGATGTTGAACGGCGCGACACCCATGTTCAGCAATCGTGTCAGCGTCGTTGGCGCGTCGTTGGTGTGCAGCGTCGACATCACAAGGTGGCCGGTCTGCGCCGCCTTGATCGCGATGTCGGCAGTCTCGAGGTCGCGGATCTCGCCGACCATGATGATGTCCGGGTCCTGGCGCAGAAAGGACTTCAGCGCCGCGGCGAAGGTCAGCCCGGCCTTGTCGTTCACGTTGACCTGGTTGATCCCGGGCAGGTTGATTTCCGCCGGGTCCTCGACGGTGGCGATATTGACGCCGGGCTCGTTGAGGATGTTCAGGCAGGTGTACAGCGATACCGTCTTGCCCGATCCGGTCGGGCCGGTGACCAGGATCATCCCGTAGGGCCGGCCGATCGCCTGCATCAGCCGGTCCTTCTCGGCCTTCTCGTAGCCCAGCGCCTCGATGCCGAGCTTGGCGCTGGACGGGTCCAGGATCCGGATCACGACCTTCTCGCCGAACAGCGTCGGCAGCGTGCTGACGCGGAAGTCGATCGCCTTGGAGCCGAACTTCAGCTTCATCCGGCCATCCTGCGGGACCCGCTTCTCGGCGATGTCCATGCGGCTGATGACCTTGATGCGCGAGGCGAGCTTGTCCTTGATCGCGATCGGCGGCTGGGTGATCTCGCGCAGCTCGCCGTCGATGCGGAAGCGCACGCGGTAGTGGTACTCGTAGGGCTCGAAGTGCAGGTCCGACGCGCGCATGTTGATGGCGTCGATCAGCATCTTCTGCAGGAAGCGCACGACCGGCGCATCCTCGACCTCGGTGGCGACCTCGGCCGCCTCGGGCTGCGACGCCTCGTCGCTGACATCGAAGTCGAAGTCGTCGCCGGCCAGCGACTCGAGCGTCTCGTTGGCGCTGGCGCTCTGCGCCTCCAGCACCTTCATCAGCTTGTCGTACTCGACGATCACCCACTCGGGGGTGAGCTGGGTCGCGAACTTGATGCGCTCGCCGGCCTCCTGGTCGGTCGGGTCGGCCGCGCCGACGAAGATCCGGCTGCCGCGCCGCCCGAGCACCAGGACCTGGAACTGCGAGGTGATCTTGTGGTCGACGAGATTCTTCGGCAGCCGCTGCAGGTCGACCGCCGCCAGATCCAGCAGCGGCAGTGCCAGCGTCGACGACAGCGCGTGCGCCAGATCCGCAGGCTGCACCGCGCCGGCGGCGATCACCGACGAGACGAAGCTCTGCCGCTGCTCGCGCGCCTTGCGCGTCAGCTCCTCGGCGACTTGCGCGCGCAGCTTGCCGGCGTGCACGAGCACGCGCGCGACGCCGGAGAGCGTCGAGGCAGGGGACTCGACCGTGGTGTCCAGGGCCATCGGGTCAGCGGGTCAACGGGATGAGGTCGTGGCTGGGCCTAGCCGGGGCATCATCGCCCATGCCCCGGGCGGTGTAAACGGAAGATAAGCACGCTTGCCGCCGCCCTGTTGGGCGTTACCGCCGGTTACCACGAACTCGCGACGGGGCGACACGCGGCGCGCAGTGTGCCACCGTGCGCAGCCCGGGCCGCGGAACCTGGTCGGGGTGAGAGGATTCGAACCTCCGGCCTCTACGTCCCGAACGTAGCGCTCTACCAGGCTAAGCTACACCCCGAAGGGCGGCTGGCGCCATGCACCCGCCGCGCGCCGGGCGGCGATGCGTCTCACGACGACCGGTTCACCGCCCGAACGCATAATTCTAGCAGAGCCACGCGCGCCGGCGTCGACGGCAGGGCGGCGATGCTGGCGCGTGCCAGCGCGGCCTCGCGCTCGGCGGCCTCGCGTGTGGCCGCCAGCGCCCCGGTGCGGCGGACGATGGCGACGATCTCGCCGAGCTGGGCGACCTCGCCATGCTCGATCGCGGCTCGGATCAGCGCGCGCTCGCCGGCGCTGCCGCGCTCCATCGCGACCAGCAGCGGCAGCGTCGGCTTGCCCTCGCGCAGGTCGTCGCCGACATTCTTGCCCAGCTCATGACTGTTGCCCTCGTAGTCGAGCAGGTCGTCGACGAGCTGGAACGCGGTGCCGAGCGCGCGCCCGTAGGCGGCGCAGCGCTCGATGGTGTCGCCGTCGGCCTCGGCCAGCACCGCGCCCAGCCGCGCGCTGGCCTCGAACAGCTTGGCGGTCTTGAAGCGGATGACGCGCAGGTACTCCTCGACCGCGAGGTCGGGGTCGTGCATGTTCATCAGCTGCAGCACCTCGCCCTCGGCGATCACGTTGGTCGCATCGGCCAGCACCGCGAGCACCGGCATGCGGTCGACCGCGACCATCATCTGGAACGCGCGCGAATAGAGGAAGTCTCCCACCAGCACGCTGGCGGCGTTGCCGAATACGGCGTTGGCGGTCGCGCGGCCGCGCCGCATGCCGGACTCGTCGACGACATCGTCGTGCAGCAGCGTCGCGGTGTGGATGAACTCGACGATCGCCGCCAGCTCATGCCGCTCGGGGCCCTCGAAGCCGAGCGCGTGCGAGGTCAGCAGCACCAGCTTGGGCCGGATGCGCTTGCCGCCGGCGCCGACGATGTAGTGCGCGATCTGGTCGATCAGCGCGACCTCGGACGCCAGCCGCTCGCGGATCACGGCGTCGACCCGGCGCATGTCCGCGTCCAGGAGGTCCGCGGCGGGGGAGGTGGCGGTGATATCGAGCACGGCGTGCCGGGGCGAGTCGCTGCGCATTATAGAAATCAGCTCCGCCGCCGCGCCGGGCCCGGCGCACGCGCCCGGCGTGCCCGAGGCCGCGTGCTATACTTTCCGGCTTTTTACGGTTCCGTCCACCGCAGCGCGAGCCGCGGCAGCCGGGCCGGTGCGGCCGCCCAGGCCGCCGGCGTCGTCGGCCGGGCCCCGGCGCCATCCATCCAGAAGGGGTTCCCATGTACGCGGTCATCCAAACCGGCGGCAAGCAATACAAGGTGGCTGCCGGCGAGACGATCAAGGTCGAGCAGATCGCTGCGGATGTCGGCCAGGAGATCGTGATCGACCAGGTGCTCGCCGTCGGCGACGGCGCGCAGCTGCGCGTCGGCACGCCGCTGGTCGACGGCGCCTCGGTCAGTGCGACCGTCGTCGCGCACGGCCGGCACGACAAGCTGCGCATCTTCAAGATGCGCCGGCGCAAGCATTACCAGAAGCACGGCGGGCACCGCCAGCCCTACACCGAGCTCCAGATCGCTGCGGTCAACGGCTGACGGCCAACGCCACCAGAGGCAGGACAAGCATGGCACACAAGAAGGGCGGCGGCTCGACCCGCAACGGCCGCGATTCCAAGCCGAAGATGCTCGGCGTCAAGGTCTACGGCGGCCAGGCGGTGAACGCCGGCGCGATCATCGTGCGCCAGCGCGGCACGCGATTCCACCCCGGGCCCCATGTCGGCATCGGGCGCGACCACACGCTGTTCGCGACCGCCGGCGGCACGGTCTCGTTCACGGTCAAGGGGCCGAAGAACCGGCAGACGGTGTCCGTCACGCCGGCCTGAGCGGCGCGGCAGCCCGCCGGCTCGCCGCAATCGTCGCCGCGGCAGCGCCCGACCCCGAAGCCCCGGCCCGCCGGGGCTTCGTCGATTGGGCCCGGCGCCGCCACCCGATCGAGCGTGCCCATGAAGTTCGTCGACGAGGCCACCATCGACATCGCCGCCGGCCACGGCGGGGCCGGCTGCGTCAGCTTCCGGCGCGAAAAGTTCATCCCCTTCGGCGGCCCGAACGGCGGCGACGGCGGGCGCGGCGGCAGCGTCTGGATGGTCGCCGACGAGAACCTCAACACGCTGATCGACTACCGCTACCAGCGACGCTTCGAGGCGAAGAACGGCGAGCCCGGGCGCGGCTCGGACCAGTTCGGCGCCGCCGGCGACGACATCGTGCTGCGCGTGCCGGTGGGCACCATCGTCAGCGATGCCGACAGCGGCGAGCGCGTCACCGAGCTGCTGCGGCCGGGCGAGCGCGTGCGCCTGTGCAAGGGTGGCGACGGCGGCTTCGGCAACCTGCACTTCAAGAGCAGCACCAACCGCGCGCCGCGCCAGAAGACGCCGGGCTGGCCGGGCGAGTCGCTTCGCGCCAGGCTCGAGCTGCGCGTGCTGGCCGACGTCGGGCTGCTGGGCATGCCGAACGCCGGCAAGTCGACCTTCATCGCCGCGGTGTCCAACGCGCGGCCGAAGATCGCCGACTACCCGTTCACGACGCTGTACCCGAACCTGGGCGTGGTCCGCCTCGGGCCCGAGCGCAGCTTCGTCGTCGCCGACATCCCGGGGTTGATCGAGGGCGCGAGCGAGGGTGCGGGGCTGGGGCACCAGTTCCTGCGCCACCTGCAGCGCACGCGGCTGCTGCTGCACATCGTCGACCTCGCGCCGTTCGACGACAGCGTCGACCCGGTGGCGCAGGCGCGCGCGATCGTCGCCGAGCTGAAGAAGTACGACCCGGCGCTGCACGCCAAGCCGCGCTGGCTGGTGCTGAACAAGATCGACATGCTTCCCGCCGGCGAACGCGACGCGCGGGTGAAGGATTTCGTGCGCCGGCTGCGCTGGAAAGGGCCGGTCTTCGCGGTCTCGGCGCTCGCGCGCGAGGGGCTGCAGCCCTTGCTCGAGGCGATCTGGACGCATCTGGCGGCGTCGCGGCGCGATCTGCCGGCCGCACCCGATCCGCGCTTCGACGCGCCTCCCCAGGCGCCGGACTTTGCCGGCGACAGCAAGGGCGCGCCGTCACAGCCGGACCTGCGTGCACCGGAGCCCGGGCGCGAGGACGGCGTCGCCGCCGCCGACCCGCCGCGGCCGAAGCGCGCGCGCAGCTCGGGGCGCCACTCGTGAGCGGGCCCGCCACCCCGGTCGCGTCGGCGCGCCGCATCGTCGTCAAGGTCGGGTCGAGCCTCGTCACCGACGAGGGCCGCGGGATCGACGCGCAGGCGATCGGCCACTGGTCGCGCCAGCTCGCGGTGCTCGCGCAGCAGGGGCGCGAGCTGGTCATGGTCTCCAGCGGCGCGATCGCCGAGGGCATGAAGCGCCTGGGCTGGGCCACGCGGCCGAAGGAGCTGCACGAGCTGCAGGCCGCTGCCGCGGTCGGCCAGATGGGGCTCGTGCAGATGTACGAGTCGCAGCTGCGCGGCCACGGGCTGCGCAGCGCGCAGATCCTGCTGACGCACGCCGACCTGGCGCACCGCGAGCGCTACCTGAACGCGCGCACGACGCTGCTGACGCTGCTGGCGCTGAAGGTGATCCCGGTCATCAACGAGAACGATACCGTCGTCACCGACGAGATCAAGTTCGGCGACAACGACACCCTGGGCGCGCTGGTGGCCAACCTGATCGAGGCCGACGTGCTGGTGATCCTGACCGACCAGAGCGGCCTGTACTCGGCCGACCCGCGCAAGGACCCGGCCGCCACGCTGCTGCGCGAGGCGCGCGCCGGCGACCCGGCGCTGGAACGCATGGCCGGCGGCGCCGGCAGCGCGATCGCGCGCGGCGGCATGCTGACCAAGGTGCTGGCGGCCAAGCGCGCCGCCGGCAGCGGCTCGCACACCGTGATCGCCAGCGGGCGCGAGCCCGACGTGCTGCTGCGGCTGGCCGCCGGCGAGCCGATCGGCAGCGCGCTCGTCGCCGGGCAGGGCAAGCTCGCCGCGCGCAAGCAGTGGATGCTCGACCACCTGCAGCTGCGCGGCGCGGTCACGGTCGACGACGGTGCCGCGGCCAAGGTGCGCGACGAGGGCAAGAGCCTGCTGCCGGTGGGCGTGACCGCAGTGCACGGCGAGTTCGAGCGCGGCGACGTGATCGCGGTGCGGGCCGGCGACGGCAGCGAGATCGCGCGCGGGCTGGCCAACTACTCGTCCAGCGAGGCGCGGCGCATCGCGCGCCAGCCCTCGTCGCGCATCGCCGAGCTGCTCGGCTATGTCTACGAGCTCGAGCTGATCCACCGCACCAACCTCGTGCGGCGCTAGCGGGCTGTCGGGCTCCGCAAGCGTGGCCCGAAGGTCGGGCTGCCGATCGCCAGTCAGCCCGGCGGCGACGGCTCCGCCGGCGCAGCGGCATCGCCCTGCCAGTCGGCGGCAGCATCGGCGTGGACCTCGGGCTCGCGCTCGCCCTGGTACCGGCGCTCGCGCATGCCGGCGCGCAGGAATCGGTTGTGCTGCGCCGGGCGCGGCAGGTAGCGCGCCAGCTCGGTCAGCGCCAGCTCGTAGACGCTGCGCTTGAACTCGATCACCAGCTCCAGCGGCACCCAGTAGTCGTTCCAGCGCCAGGCGTCGAACTCCGGGTGGTCGGTGGCGCGCAGGTTCATGTCGCAGTCGCGCCCGACCAGCCTGAGCAGGTACCAGATCTGCTTCTGGCCGCGGTAATGGCCGCGCGCGTCGCGCCGGATAAAGTGCGGCGGAACCTCGTAGCGCAGCCAGTCGCGCGTGCGCGCGATGATCTGCACATGCTCGGGCCGCAGCCCCACTTCCTCGTGCAGTTCACGGTACATCGCCTGCTCGGGCGTCTCGCCATGCTTGATGCCGCCTTGGGGAAACTGCCACGAGTGCGTGCGCAGCCGCTTGCCCCAGAACACCTGATTGCGCGAGTTGAGCAGGACGATGCCGACGTTGGGCCTGAAGCCCTCCCGGTCGAGCATAATCTGACCCCGATTCTGAAATTGGCAGCATCTTGCACCGCAAGCGTGCAAGCCCGCAAGAGGGGAAACCGGGGATGCCCGCGCCGCGAGCGCGTGCGGCCCGCCTGCCATCCAGCCGCCGCACCGCGCCAGCCCCGATGAGAGCCTCCCGTTTCTTCGTCAGCACCCTGAAGGAAGCGCCTGCCGATGCCGAGGTCGTCAGCCACCGGCTGATGGTGCGTGCCGGCATGATCAAGCGGCTCGCCGCCGGCATCTACAACTACATGCCGATGGGGCTGCGCGTGATCCGCAAGGTCGAGGCCATCATCCGCCAGGAGATGGACCGCGCCGGCGCCGTCGAGCTGCTGATGCCGGTGGTGCAGCCGGCCGAGCTGTGGCAGGAGACCGGCCGCTTCGACAAGATGGGCCCCGAGCTGCTGCGCGTGAAGGACCGCCACGACCGCGACTTCATCGTCCAGCCGACGAGCGAGGAGGTGATCACCGACATCGCGCGCCAGGAGCTGCGCAGCTACAAGCAGCTGCCCAAGAATTTCTACCACATCCAGACCAAGTTCCGCGACGAGCGCCGGCCGCGCTTCGGCATCATGCGCGGGCGCGAGTTCACGATGAAGGACGCCTACTCCTTCGACCGCGACAAGGACGGCGCGGCGAAGAGTTACCAGGCGATGTTCGACGCCTACCGGCGAATCTTCGACCGCTTCGGGCTGCAATACCGCGCGGTGGCGGCCGATACCGGCGCCATCGGCGGCGACCTGTCGCACGAGTTCCAGGTCATCGCCGACACCGGCGAGGATGCGATCGTCTACTGCCCGACCGGCGACTATGCGGCGAACATGGAGCTGGCCGAGGCGGTCGCGCCGGCGCACGCGCGCGCCGCGCCCAGGCACCCGATGGCCAAGACGCCGACCCCCGAGCGCAGCACCTGCGAGGAGGTGGCCGAGTTGCTGGGCGTGCCGCTGGCCACCACCGTCAAGTCGCTCGTGCTCGCCACCGACGAGAAGAACGCCGCCGGCGAGGTGACCGGCACCACGATCTGGCTGCTGCTGGTGCGCGGCGACCACAGCCTGAACGAGGTCAAGGCCGGCAAGCTGCCCGGGTTGGCCGACGGCTGGCGCTTCGCGACCCGCGCCGAGATCGAGGGGGCGTTCGGCTGCGAGCCGGGCTACCTCGGCCCGGTCTTCGGCGGCACCGGCCACGGCAGCGACATCCAGGTCGTCGCCGACCGCACGGTGGCGGCGATGAGCGACTTCATCTGCGGCGCCAACGACGCCGACTTCCACTACACCGGCGTCAACTGGGGGCGCGACCTGCCCGAGCCCGACCTGGTCGCCGATATCCGCAACGTCGTCGCCGGCGACCCGTCGCCCGACGGCAAGGGGGTGCTCGCGATCCAGCGCGGGATCGAGGTCGGCCATGTCTTCTACCTCGGCACCAAGTACAGCGCGGCGATGAATGCGGTCTACCTCGACGAGGCCGGCAAGCCGCAGTGCTACGAGATGGGCTGCTACGGCATCGGCGTGACGCGCATCCTCGGCGCGGCGATCGAGCAGGGGCACGACGATCGCGGCATCGTCTGGCCGGCGGCGATCGCGCCGTTCGAGGTCGTGATCTGCCCGATCGGCATGGACCGCAGCGAGGCCGTTCGCGCGGCGGCCGAGCAGTTGCACGACGAACTGGGCAGCGCCGGCATCGACGTCATCCTCGACGACCGCGGCGAGCGCCCGGGGGCGATGTTCGCCGACTGGGAGCTGATCGGGATACCGTGGCGCATCGTCGTCGGCGACCGCGGCCTGAAGGCCGGCACGGTCGAGGTCCAGGGCCGGCGCGAGACCGAAGCCAGCGCGGTCGCGCCGGCCGAGGTCGCGGCCTGGCTGAAGCGCCGGCTGGCGGCTTGAAGGCGGTTGTCGCGCCGGCCGCGCGATGAGACGCCGGGCGCTGGCCGCGCTGCCGTTGCTGGCCTGGGTGCCGGCGGCGCGCGCCGGCCGCCAGATCGAGGAGCCGCTGGCGGATTCGGTGCGAGGCGCGCTGGCAGCGGCGATCGCGCAGGCCGCGCCGCCGAAGCCGCGCTTCGACCATGTCGAGGACCGGCTCGCCCACCTGCGCTGGCTCGGCGAGATGAGCCGCCGGCTGCGCCGGCGCATCGCCGAGCACCACACGCGGGTCGAGTTCCTGCAGACCCTCTGGTACGAAAGCAGGCGGGCCGGGCTCGAGGCCTCGCTCGTCCTCGGCGTGATCCAGGTCGAAAGCGCGTTCCGGAAGTACGCGATCAGCCGCGTCGGCGCACGCGGCTACATGCAGGTGATGCCGTTCTGGGCACGGCTGATCGGCGACGGTAACGTCAGCACGCTGTTCCACACCCAGACCAACCTTCGCTTCGGCTGCGTCATCCTGCGCCACTACCTCGACCGCGAGCGCGGAGACCTGTTCATGGCGCTGGGCCGCTACAACGGCAGCCGCGGCAAGGCCGAATATCCCAGCCTGGTCTTCGGCGCCCAGCGCCAATGGGCCTGGACCGACACCGGCGCATGAGCCCGCCGGGCCGCCCCAAGGGCGAATGCCGGCGGGCGCAGCCCGAAGGTACTCCAGTGATTCGCGCCGGCGCAGCGGCCCTTGGCCGTGGCGCAACGGCGCCGCAACCGAACTCCGACACCATGCACTTGCACATCCTCGGCATCTGCGGCACCTTCATGGGCGGGCTGGCCGCGCTCGCGCGCGAGGCCGGGCACCGCGTGACCGGCTGCG
The DNA here is from genome assembly GCA_016191995.1 of Burkholderiales bacterium. Taxonomy (GTDB): domain Bacteria; phylum Pseudomonadota; class Gammaproteobacteria; order Burkholderiales; family Burkholderiaceae_C; genus Rubrivivax. Next base: position 36,418 of record JACPVA010000042.1, read on the forward strand.
ACGCCGGCGTCTACCCGCCGATGAGCGACCAGCTGCGTGCGCTCGGCATCGAACTGATCGAGGGCTGGGATGCAGCGCAGCTCGACCTCGCGCCCGATATCTTCGTCGTCGGCAACGTCGTCACGCGTGGCAACCCGCTGATCGAGGCGGTGCTGGACGCCGGCGCGCGCTACACCAGCGGGCCGCAGTGGCTGGCCGACCATGTCCTGCAGGGCCGCCATGTGATGGCGGTAGCGGGCACGCACGGCAAGACGACGACGACGGCGATGCTGGCCTGGATCCTCGACCAGGCCGGGCTGCAACCCGGCTTTCTCGTCGGCGGCGTGCCGGCGGGATTCGGCGTCTCGGCACGGCTCGGGCGGCAGGATGCCCCCTTCGTCATCGAGGCCGACGAGTACGACACTGCGTTCTTCGACAAGCGCAGCAAGTTCGTCCACTACCGCCCGCGCACCGCGATCCTCAACAACCTCGAGTTCGACCACGCCGACATCTTCCCGGACCTGGCGGCGATCGAGACCCAGTTCCACCACCTGGTGCGCACCGTGCCGTCCAGCGGCCGGCTGGTCGTCAACGCGCGCGAGGAGTCTCTCGCGCGCGTGCTGGGCCGCGGCTGCTGGAGCGAGCTGCAGCGATTCGGAGCGCGGCGCGAGGAGCCTGGCGTGCTGCGCGCGCGCGGCGAGCCGGACGACTTCGACGTGCTGCGCGGCAGCCTGCGGGTCGGCCATGTCGCCTGGTCGCTGCTGGGCGAGCACAACCAGCTCAATGCGCTGGCGGCGATCGCTGCCGCCGAGCATGTCGGCGTCGCCCCCGAGGCCGCGTGCGCCGCGCTGGCGGGATTTGCCGGCGTGCGGCGCCGGCTGGAGTTGCGCGGCCAGGCCGCAGGCGTCACGGTCTACGACGACTTCGCCCACCACCCGACGGCGATCCGCACCACGCTCGACGGCCTGCGGCGCAAGGTCGGCGCGGCGCGCATCCTGGCGGTCTTCGAGCCGCGCAGCAACACGATGAAGCGCGGCGACATGGCGGTCCAGCTGCCCTGGTCGCTGGAGGATGCCGACCTGTCGTTCTGCCACGCCCCGCCGACGCTGGGCTGGGACGCCGCCGCGGTGCTGGCGCCGCTGGGCGATGCGGCCTGCGTGCGCGCCGATATCGACGCCCTGGTGCAGGCCGTCGCCGCCGCCGCGCGGCCGGGCGACCATGTCGTGTGCATGAGCAACGGCGGCTTCGGAGGCATCCACGGCAAGCTGCTGGAGGTGCTGGCCCGGCGCTGAGCGCGCGCCGCGGCGCAGAGTTGGGGCTGTCGGTTCGCGGCCCGTTGCCCATGCTCGTCGAGGTTAGTCTGTCGCTTGTTCAGGCGCTCGGCGAGCGCGCGTGCCAAGGCCGGCGGGCACCCTCCCACTCCATGTCCCCCGCCGTCGGCTTGCGCCGCCGGCTCCTCCTTTACTTCCGTGGGAGGGTGCCCGCCGACCTTGGCCTGCCACCGCCCGGGTATTCGACGGTCGAACACCCCGGCCGTTGCCCGCCGAGGACAGCGGGTGCCCTTCCACGGAAGTAAAGGAGGAGCCAGCGGCCGAAGGCCGGTGGCGGGGGACATGGAGCGGAAGGGCACCCGCTGTCCTCGGCTCGCGCCAGTCGACGCATGCCACACGCGAGGAAGTCGTCAAAGACTGCAACGCACCGAACGCCGCAGCCTCAGCCAAGACTGAACGAGCGATCGGTCGCCGGAGCGCGACTCCTCAGCCGCTGCGCTGCATCGTCGCGCGCAAGGCCTCGGTCAGCAGCGCCAGGCTGTCCTGCAGGTGGGCGCGTGTCTCGACCGACAGGCCACGCGTGCGGCCCTGGCCGATCGCGCGCTGCAACTGCGCCTGCAACTCGCCGGCCTGCATGCGCGCCAGGCTGAGCGCGTCGGACGGCAGGTTGGCCGGTGGCCGCGTCAGCATGGCCTGCAGCCGCTCGAGGTGCTCGCGCTGCAGGTTGCGCCGCAGCGGGTCGATCTCGGCGCCGCTTCGCAGTTCGGCCCAGACCGCGCCCTGCAGCGTCGCGTACAACTCGGCCAGCGAGATCGCGCCGGCGCGCTGCGGTGGCGGCAGGTGGTAGGGCAGGTCGAGCAGCCGGCGCGCGGTGCCGGCGTCGAGCAGCCGGTCCAGCGCCGGCGCCTGCAACGCCAGCACGGCGTCGGGCACCGACAGCGGCGGCGTGCGCTGCCACTCGATGAAGTCGGCGCCCAGGCTGGTCAGCAGCTCGGGCTGGAAGCGAAAGCTGTCGACGCTGAACAGGCCCTCGGTCAGGAACTGCAGCGCCTGGCGCTGCCGGGCCGGCTCGACCGGGCGGAAGGTCGGCCGCCCGGTGCCGGGCAGGTCGCGCTCGACATACATGCCGCCGACATACTTGGCCGCGATCTCGGGCGCGCGGCCGGCCTGGCGGAAGCCGGCGATCACGCTGCGGCGCAGCCGCAGCGGGTCGTCGCCGACGCGCGGGCCGCGCTCCTGCATGCGCTCCCACAGCTCGCGCGACAGCGCAAGCCGCCGCCGCGACCAGTCGAGCGGATCGTCGCCGAGGTCGAAGCGGTTGTCGCGCGGGTCCAGCCCCGCGCCAGCGCCGAAGCCGTCGGCGTCGGCGTCGTCGGCGAAGGCCAGCAGCGGCTCGGTGCTGCGCGCGGCGATTCGCCCCAGCTCCTCGGCCTCGCGCGCGGAGTCGAGCGGCCGGTAGGCATACTCGATCGCCCAGTAGTCGTAGGGCCCGAGCGTGCTGACGTTGAGCTCGGTATGGGTCTCGCCGGCGAGCGGGATGTTGTGGGCGTTGTAGTCCATCACCGAGCCCGCGATCGGGCTGGACGCGATGAAGGCCGGGTCGCGCAACTGCTCGCGGGTGACGACGGTCGAGGCGCGGAAGTTGTGCCGCAGCCCCAGCGTGTGGCCGACCTCGTGCATGATCGTATCCTTGATCTGCGCCTGCACGAAGGCCTCGGCCTCGGGGCTGTCGGGGTCGAGCTCGCCGCGCGCCTCCAGCAGGTCTAGCGCGAACGCAAGCTCCTGCGCCGCCTCCAGCGCATAGCTGCACTGGGCGTCGGCATGCGCGGCCCACGGCGTACCCGCCAGCGGATGCTGGGCGAACGAGGGCAGGCCCAGGTCCTCGCGGATGAAGCGGCGCGCGCCGCGGCCGAAGACATCGCTCATCGCGATATCGGCGTCCAGGATCTCGCCGCTGCGCGGGTCCGCGTGGCTCGGGCCGCGTGCGAAGCCCGCATCGGCGCCGGTAAACCAGCGGATCGACGCGTGCTCGACGCCCAGGGTGTCGAAGTCGGCGTCGTCGGGCTGCTGGCGCACCTGCAGCGCATCCACGAAGCCGATGCGCTCGAAGGCCTTGTTCCACTCCAGCACGCCGGCGGCGACGGCGCCGCGGTAGCGCGCCGGGATATTGCGGTCGAGCCAGAAGACGATCGGCTGCACCGGCTCCGACAGCGCGGCCGCCGGGTCCTTCTTCTCCAGCCTCCAGCGCCGCACGACGTGGATGCGCGGGTCGGGCGACAGGTCGCTGCCGAGGTCGAGGTAGCTCTCGGTGAAATAGCCCACACGCGGGTCGGCGCGGCGCGGCGGCATCGGCTGCTCGGGCAGGGCGGCGAAGCTGACGATCACGCCGACGAAGAAGCTGCGCGGGTCGGGGGTGGCCGTCGGCGGCCTCGGCGGCGTCGCACCGGGGGGCACCGGACCTGCGGGAGGCGCCGGGATGCGCGGCGTGGCGAAGTGCAGCTGCGTCGTCAGTGCGGTGCTGCGCGGGCTCGCGCGCACGGCGTCGAAGTACGAGTTCGCGCGGTCCAGTCCGTACGGCAGGCGGAAGGCACGCTCCAGCGCGGTGCCGTAGCCGACGAGATCGGCCTTCAGGAACGACGCATCGACCAGCACCGCCTTGTGCTCGGGGTGCGGGCCGCTGGCCAGCGGAGCCGCGGCCAGCAGGCTGTCGGAGAACGACTGCGCCACGGTGCGCGCCATCGCGGGGTCGCCGCTCGCGCGGAACGCCATATTCCTGGCCACCACCTGCAGCGTCTTGCCGACCCGCCGCAGCTCGACCGCCGCATCCTGCACCATCTGCCCGGCATACAGCCCACGCTCGCCGACCGAGTTGGTCACGTTTGCCGTCATCAGCATCAGCCGGCCGAGCCGCTCGGGGGCGATCTCGAGCCAGACCTGGTCGTCCTTGCGCCAGACGGGCAGGAAGCCGTCGCTGCGCGTGGCCCCCTTGATCACCTCGGCGAAGGGCTTGGGTGCCGTCGGGTCGGGGCGCTGCAGCGCGGCCGGGTTCGCGGCGTCGGCCGCGCCGGAGGTGGCGTCGGCCGCCTGCGGGGCGCTGGCGGCCGGGTTGCTGCCCGTGGCGGTCGGCGTGGCGGTCGCTGGCGCGGCGGCCGATGCAGGCGGGATCCCGGATGCGGCCGACTCGCCAGCCGGACCCGGCCAGGTCGCGCAGCCGGCGAGCAGCAGGGCCAGCAACACGGCCGTCCCGGCGGCCAGCGACCTTGGCGGGCTGGAAGACGGGTCGGCGTCGTGGGGGTGGGGCAAGCGGGGCTGGTGCGACCGCTGGGGCGGGCGGGGCGGGCGTAGCTGGGACATGGGCACTGCGGGTCTCGGTCAGGCAGGGCGATGAAGCCCGGAATTCTGCCCCTGTCCGCGGGCCGACCGGGGCGCGGGGTCGATAGACTCGGCGCATGGCGGCATCCCTCCACGAGCCAGCCGGCGGGCGCGGCGCCGCGCCGCCGACCCACCTGCTGTACCTGCACGGCTTCCGATCGTCGCCGCGCTCGTTCAAGGCGCAGCGGCTGCACGCCTGGCTGGCCGCGCATCGCCCGGATCTGGTCTGGTGCTGCCCGCAACTGCCGCCGTCGCCGGCGGCGGCGATGGCGCTGGTCGATTCGGTGCTCGCGCGCTGGCCGGCGGGCCGCTTCGCCGTCGCCGGCAGCTCGCTGGGCGGCTTCTACGCCACCGTCGCCGCCGAGCGCCACGGCTGCCCGGCGCTGCTGCTGAATCCCGCCGTCGATCCGGCGCGCGACCTCGCGGCGCAGATCGGCGAGCAGACCGCCTGGCACGACCCGGCCGAGCGCTTCTTCTTCCGCCCGGAGTATGTCGACGAGCTGCGCGCGCTGACGCCGCCGGCGATCACGCGGCCCGGGCGCTACTTCGCCGTCGTCGCCAAGGGCGACGAACTGCTCGACTGGCGCGAGATGGTCGCGCGCTACCCGGGCGCGGCGATCCGGCTGCTCGAAGGCAGCGACCACGCGCTGTCCGACTTCGACGACCACCTGCCCCACCTCCTGCACTTCCTGCACCTGGACGAATGACATGCGACTGAAGGACAAGATCTGCATCGTGACCGGCGCCGCGCAAGGCATCGGGGCCGCCACCGTGGCGCGCTTCGCCGCCGAGGGCGCGGTCGTGGTCGGCTGCGACCGCCGCGCCGACCCGATCGAGGGCGCGGCGCGCAGCTTCGCCGTCGACGTCACCGACCGCGAGCAGGTCGACGCGATGGTCGCCGCGGTGCTGGCCGAATACGGCCGCATCGACGTGCTGGTCAACAACGCCGGCATCACCAAGGATGCGCGGCTGGTGAAGATGACGCCCGAGCAGTTCGATGCCGTCATCGACGTCAACCTGCGCGGCGTCTTCCACTGCGCGCAGGCGGTGGCGCCGGCGATGGTCGAGCAGGGCGCGGGTGCGATCCTCAACGCCAGCAGCGTGGTCGGCATCTACGGCAACTTCGGCCAGACCAACTACGCGGCGAGCAAGTTCGGCGTCATCGGCTTCACCAAGACCTGGAGCCGCGAGCTCGGCCCCAAGGGCGTTCGCGTCAACGCCGTCGCGCCCGGATTCGTCGACACGCCGATCCTCGAGACCATGCCCGAGAAGGTCGTCGCGCGCATGCGCGAGGCGGTGCCGCTGCAGCGCCTGGGCCGGCCCGAGGAGATCGCCGCCGTCTACGCCTTCCTCGCCAGCGACGATGCGAGCTACGTCAACGGCGCGGTGATCGAGGTCTCGGGCGGGATGACGGTCTAGCGCGCGGCGCGCCGCCGGCCAGAGCGCCATGAGCATCCGCCCGCAACCCCTGTAGGACAATCGCGGCGGTGAACTACGCCCTGTTCGACGACGCCGGCAAGTTCCACGCCGGGCGCGTGCTGTCCGAGTCCGACGCCGCGCTGCAGGTCGAGCTCGACAGCGGTCGGCGCGTCAAGGTCAAGGCCGCCAGCGTGCTGCTGCGCTTCGACCGCCCGCTGCCGGCCGAACTGCTGAGCCGCGCGCAGGAGGCGGCGGCGCAGATCGACCTCGACCTGGCGTGGCAGTTCGCGCCCGACGAGGAGTTCGGCTTCGCCGAGCTCGCGCGCGACTATTTCGGCGCCGGCGCCGATGCGCCGCAGCAGACGGCGGCGCTGCTGCGGCTGTTCGACGCCCCGCACTACTTCCGCCGCGCCGGCAAGGGGCGGTTCCGCAAGGCGCCGGAGGAGACCGTCAAGGCGGCGCTGGCGGCGATCGAGCGCAAGCAGCAGCTCGCCGCGCAGGTCGACGCCTGGGCCGACGAGCTCGTCGCCGGGCGCTGCCCGCCGCCGCTGCGCGAGCAGCTCTACCGCATCCTGTTCAAGCCGGACAAGAACGCGCCCGAGACCAAGGCCGTGCTGCAGGCCGCCAGGCGCGTGCAGCGCGCGCCGCTGGACCTGCTGCGCGACTGCGGCGCGATCGACAGCCCGTACCAGTTCCACTGGCGGCGCTTCCTGTTCGAGCAGTTTCCGCGTGGCACCGCCTTCTCGCCGCTGGAGCTGCCGCCGGCCCCTGCCGAGCTGCCGCTGGCGCCAGTGCGCGCGTTCTCGATCGACGATTCGCTGACGACCGAGATCGACGATGCGCTGTCGGTCACCGGGCTCGGGCAGGGCATGGTCGTGCTCGGCATCCACATCGCGGCGCCGGGGCTGGCGATCGCGCCCGGCTCGGCGTTGGACCGGGTCGCGCGCGATCGGCTGTCCACCGTCTACCTGCCGGGCTGGAAGCTGACGATGCTGCCCGACGAGGTCGTGCAGGCCTACACCCTCGACGAGGGTCGCGACTGCCCGGCGCTGAGCCTGTACCTGACGATCGACGAGGCGACGCTCGAGATCCTGCGCGCCGAGACCCGCATCGAGCGCGTGCCGGTGGCGGCCAACCTGCGCCACGACCAGCTCGACGAGGTCGTCACCGAGGCCAGCCTCGGCGGCGAGGCGGTGGCCGAGTACCCGTTCGCCGCCGAACTCGCCTTCGCCTGGCGGCTGGCGCAGCAGCGCAAGCGCGAGCGCGAACGCGTGCGCGGCAAGCCCGAGGTCTTCGGCCGCCCCGACTATGCGTTCCGCCTCGGCGGCGACGGCACGCGCGAGCCCGACGGCAGCGAGACGGTGGCGATCGTGCCGCGGCGGCGTGGCGCGCCGCTGGACCTGATCGTCGCCGAGGCGATGATCCTCGCCAACAGCCACTGGGGCGGCTGGCTCGCCGAGCATGGCGTGCCGGCGATCTACCGCAGCCAGGCCAGCCTCGCACCCGGCGTCAAGGTGCGCATGGGCAGCAAGCCCTTGCCGCACGCCGGCATGGGCGTGGCGCAGTACAGCTGGGCGACCTCGCCGCTGCGGCGTTATGTCGACCTCGTCAACCAGTGGCAGATCATCGCCTGCGTGCGCCACGGCCGCGCGGCGGCGCTGGCGGCACCGTTCAAGCCCAAGGACGCGGCGCTGTTCGCGGTCATCTCGGCCTTCGACGCCGCGTACAGCGCGTACAACGGATTCCAGCGCGCGATCGAGCGCTTCTGGACCCTGCGCTGGCTGCAGCAGCAGGGCGTGGCCGAGCTCGACGCGGCGGTGATGGCCGGCGGCCTGGTGCGCGCTGAGACGCTGCCGCTGGTCTTCCCGGTCGCCGGCACCGAGGCCATGCCGCGTGGCACGCGGTTGCGCGTGCGCATCGCGTCGATCGACTTGATGACGCTGGATGCGCACGGCGCGCTGGTCGCGCGGATCGAGGCGCCGGCGGCCGCGCCGGGGGATATCGACGAGGCGGAGGAGGCCGAGGAGGCGCCGGCGCCGCTGGCGCTGGCGATCGACCTCGACGACGAGACCGCGGCCACCGCGGACGACGCCGCCGCGCCGGCGCCGGCCGCCGCGAGCTGAGCGCCATGGCCATCGGCTGGCGCGCGCGCGTCGAACGCCTGGGCGTGCTGCATTGGGCGCTGCTGTTCTCGGCCGCGGTGCACGGCGCGCTGCTGACGGTGCGTTTCGTCGACCCGCAGGCCTTGCAGCGCGCGTTCCGCGACACGCCGCTGGAGGTCATCCTCGTCAATGCGCGCGGCGACGAGGCGCCGGCGGCACCGCAGGCGCTGGCGCAGGCGAACCTGGCCGGCGGCGGCGAGGCCGAGCGCGGCCGCGCGGCCTCGCCGCTGCCGCCGTCGCGCGCGTTCGAGGTCGGCGATGCGCCCGAGACCTCGATGCGCCGGGTCGAGAACCTGCAGGCCGAGCAGCAGGAGCTGCTGGCGGCGCTGCGGCGCGAGATCGCGACGCTGCCGCCGCCCGACCCGCAGCGCGAGCCCGGCTCGCCGCAGGAGCGCGCGCTGCAGGAGCGCCATCGCCAGCTGCTCGAGCAGCTGGCCGAGATCGAGCGCCGCATCAACCGCGAGAATGCGCAGCCCAGGCGCCGCTACATCAGCCCGGCCACGCGCGAGGCGGTCTACGCGGTCTACTACGACCGCCTGCGGCGCCGGATCGAGGACCGCGGCACGCGCGACTTCCCCGAGGCCGGCGGGCGCAAGCTGTATGGCGAGCTGACGATGAACCTGACGATAGACGCCGCCGGCCGCGTCGTCGATGCCGAGGTCGTCCAGGCCTCGCACTCGCGGCTGCTCGACCAGCGCGCGGTGGCGATCGTGCACGCCGCGGCACCGTTCGGCCTGTTCAGCGACGAGATGCTGCGCGAGGCGGACCAGATCGTCGTCACCTCGCGCTTTCGTTTCACGCGCGAGGACGGGCTGGAGACCTCCATGGGGGGATCGACCGGCGGCTCGACCGGTGGCTCGACCGGTGGCTCGACCGGTGGCTCGACCGGTGGCGCGACCGGTGGCGCGACCGGTGGCGCGACAGGCGGCTCGGCCGACACGGTCGCGGCGGCGGCGCCGCCGCGTTGACGATGGGCGCACCGGCCCCGGTGCGCGGCCCGGCCGCGCCGGCTTGCGACCGCTACGCCGTCGTCGGCAACCCGGTCGCGCACAGCCAGTCGCCGTTCATCCACGCCGCCTTCGCGCGCCAGACCGCGCAGGCGATCGTCTACGAGCGGGTGCTCGCGCCGCTCGATGGTTTCGCGGCCACGGTGCACGACTTCGCCGCCACCGGCGCCCGCGGCTGCAACGTCACCGTGCCGTTCAAGTTCGAGGCCTGCGCGCTGGCGGCGCGGCGCAGCGATCGTGCCGCGCTCGCCGAGGCGGCCAACCTGCTGCGCTTCGACGCCGAGGGCTGGTGGGCCGACAACACCGACGGCATCGGCCTGGTGCGCGATATCGAGCATGGCGCCGGCTTGCCGCTGGCCGGGCGGCGCGTGCTGCTGGTCGGCGCCGGCGGGGCCGCCGCCGGCGTGCTCGGCCCGCTGCTGCAGGCCCGGCCGGCGGCGCTGTGGCTGGTCAACCGCAGCGCCTCGCGCGCGCAGGCGCTGGCGGCACGCCACGCGGCGCTGGCCGCCGCGCAGGGGGTGGCGCTCGACGCCGGCGGCCTTGCCGACGCGCCCGCGGGATGCGAGATCGTCGTCAATGCGAGCGCGAGCAGCCTGCACGGGCAGGCCTCGCCGGTCGACGCGCGCGTGCTGGCGCGCGGGGCGCTGGC
>JACPVA010000050.1 GCA_016191995.1 Burkholderiales bacterium
ACTCCATCATTCAGACGATCAAGGCCAACGCCCGCGGATTCCGCAGCTTCGAGAACTTCCGCACGCGCATCCTGTTCTTCTGCGGCAAGCTTGATCTCCGGCCGGTCAGTGTCGGATCCCACTGAAAGTCGCGAAGATCCAAATTGAAAGCGGCAGGAGGTACGGAAGACTTGAGGGTCAGGTCTTAAATCGAAAGCGGGTGGATTTCCTTCGGCCCGTGATCCGTTGTGCGCTTGAGCAGATGTGGGGCACTTCAGATTTAAGATCTGGTCCCGTGTCCTCCGCCGTGTCCTCCGCTGACTATACGCGCCCAGGTCCTAGCGATGACGCCCAACCCTGCGGTCCACCGGCGCTGCGCGATAAAGCCGCGCAGCGCCGGTGACCTCTACATTAGACCGCACGAATCGCACCTCTTGACTTGTGTAGCCAAGTGGATACAATTGCAGCATGTACACGGTCTTCCAGACTGAAGAGTTCGTGGCCTGGCTGGATGACCTCAAGGACAAGCGCGCGCAGTTGCGTATCGCCGCACGCCTGCGGCAAGCTGAGGCGGGAAGCCTGGGTGACTGGCAGCCGATCGAAGGCGAAGTATCTGAGATGCGCGTTCACTTCGGTCCAGGTTATAGGCTGTACTTCGTTCGCCGCGGTCGCGTCGTGGTTGTGATGCTCAACGCTGGCGACAAGTCTAGTCAGAAGAGAGATATACGCCGCGCTGTCAAGCTTGCCGCCGAACTGGGGGACGACCTATGAGTAAGACCAAAGCACCGCGAAAGCTCATCTCGTTTGATGCGGCAAAGTACTTGAACGACGATGAAGCCATTGCGGAATATATGACCGCTGTGCTCGAAGCGAACGATCCAGATCTTCTACTTCTTGCGCTTGGCGATGTGGCGCGGGCAAAAGGAATGGCACAGGTTGCCCGCGACGCCGGCTTGGGGCGTGAGAGCCTATACAAGGCACTTGCACCTGGTGCGAAGCCTCGATTCGAGACCGTGATGCGAGTAGCCAAGGCGCTTGGTGTCAAGTTCACCGCACAAGCTGCTTAGCAGACTTGAGGGTCAGGCCCTAAATCGAAAGAGGACTTGAGGGTCAGGTCTTAAATCGAAAGTGGGTGGATTTCCTTCGGCCCGTGATCCGTTGTGCGCTCGAGCAGATGTGGGGCACTTCAGATTTAAGATCTGGTCCCGTGTCCTCCGCCGTATCCTCCGCTGACTATACGCGCCCAGGTCCTAGCGATGACGCCCAACCTTGCGGTCCGCCGGCGCTGCGCGATAAAGCCGCGCAGCGCCGGTGACCTCTACGTTAGACGGGACTTGAGGGTCAGGTCTTAAATCGAAAGCGGGAGGCCAACCTTTGGACCGTGGCCCGTGCCGCACACGTACACATTTCGGGCGCTTCCGATTCAAGACTGGACACCGAAGTCTGAGTGGCCGCTAGAATGGAGCCCTTCTGTCACCAGAGGAGCACGATATGAGTCGCGTCCTGGAGGTAGCCCTCGCCGAGGTCGCCAAGCTCCCGCCCGGAGAGCAGGATGCTCTCGGGGCGCTTCTGCTCGAGGAGATGTGGACCGAGGGGCGTTGGAGTGGGTGCTTCGCCGCCAGTCAGAACACGCTTAAGGAACTGGCTGACGTAGCGCTTGCCGAGCACCGTGCGGGGAAGACCAAACCGCTCATTGACTCGCTTTGAAGTCGGTAACTACCGAGCAGTTTCGCCGCCTGTACGCAGCAGCAGGCCTGCGGCACCAAGACAAGATCAATCGGGACTACAAGCTGTGGCTCGGGAACCCGGCTCATCCTTCACTGCGGTTCAAGAAAGTGCACGACACGGAGCCGATCTATTCCGCTCGCGTCGATCTTGACTGGCGAGCACTAGGGGTTCTCGATGGAGACACGGTTGTCTGGTTTTGGGTTGGCCCGCACGAGTATGCGGCACTGCTGACGCGATCATGATGACCAACGATCAGGCGGCTTGCGTTGTCATGAGCGACTTGACGGTACCGCACGCGCTGCCGGCCGGCCCACGGCAGTGAGCCGGACTTGAGGGCCAGGTCATAAATCGAAAGTGGGTGGCAAGCCGGTGGACTATTACCCGCGGCGCACTCGGGCGGATCCGGAGCACTTCAGACTTGAGACCCCAGACTTCTTGACGGCTGCCTTCAACGACCCGATGGCCGGCTTCGACTCGACCGCGCAGCCCAGTACGCCCGGTCTCTCGCCCGTCACTGACTGCCGCGCAGACGCTCGACGGCCGACAACAGCGACGGCAGGTCGCGCTCCACCATGATCCAGACTGCCTGCAAGTCGACCCGGAAGTAGCCATGGATCAGCCGGTCGCGCGTGCCGACTCCTGACACTGCCTCCACGGCACATCCGGCGCAGCGGCCTTGGCTTCTTCGCTGAGCCGCTTCACGGCTTCGCCGACGATCTCGATCTGGCGGATCACGGCGCTCTGGGTCCTCATATCCGTCATGAATGCCTGTCGGCCCTCCAGGCAGAACGATCGAGCTGCGTCGATGGCCGCCGCGACGTGGCCGGGATACAGCCGGTCGCGCCGCTCACAGCGTCTGCGCCTGCGCCAGGATGCGTGCCCGAAGCTCGGGATGCAGCTCGCCCTCCGTGGCCAGATCGACGCTCACGCCCAGCAGGTCCTGCAGGTCCTGCAGGTCCAGTTGCAGGCCCACGACGTCGAGCAAGAGGCGCGGCACGTCGGGGTAGAGTACAAGCATGGCTCCCACCATCGTCCGCGACGGCCAGTTCCGTTTGTTCTTCTTTTCGCGGGAGGAAGCGCGTGTTCATGTCCACGTAGCACACCCGGACGGGGAGGCGAAGTTCTGGCTCACCCCGGAAGTAGACTTGGCAGTGAACGTCGGTCTCTCGGCAGGCCAAGTTCGGCAAGCTCACGCCGTCGTTGAGGCCCACCTGAAGGAGATCCAAGATGCCTGGATCCGCCACTTTGGAAGCTGAAGTCACGCACGTGTCCAAGCACGGGTTCTGGTTGCTGCTGGGCGGCGAAGAACTGAGCGTTCCGTTCAGCGAGTTCCCGTGGTTCAAGAAGGCCACGATTGAGCAACTCTCCGAAGTTCAGCGCCCCACGCCAAACCACCTGTACTGGCCGCAGTTGGACGTTGATCTTGCGGTCGAGTCCATTCGGAACCCGGGCGCGTTCCCCCTCATGTCCAAGGCTGCGGCCTAGCGATCAAGGATAGATCGCGCGAAGCCGAGGGAGTTGAGGGTCAGCGGCTGAGCTGGTCGTTGCCGAGGGCATCGATGCGGTAGTCGAAATACTCGCCCATGCGGCGGATGCCGCGCGCGCAGGCCTCGATGGTCTTGGGTCGCAGGCCCTTCAGGCGCTGGTGGCGCAGGTGGGTGTCGTAGCGCCGGTCGAACTCGGCGCGGTGGGGCTCGGTGGTGGCCGCAGCGGCGGCGGCAACGGCGGTGCGGGTCGGGGTGTGCGTCATTCCATCTCCTCACGAGTGGTGACATAGTGGCCGCGTCGAAACGCGGACGCGGTCACTCGTGAAGCATACGGAGGCAGTGCTGCGGCTGGGCTTGGGGTATTGCTCCGCGTAGCGGCTTCGTCCAACACTGCATCGTCCGCACCCGGCCAAGGAGACGTTGCGATATCGGGTTCTGGCTGTCCGCGAGTTCCTCGAACGAATGGAGTTGAGGCCATGACGAATGCGATGTCCTACAAGGGCTACACGGCCAGCATGGTCTTCGATCCGGAAGACAAGATCATCGTGGGGCGGGTACTCGATATCGACGACATCATTGCCTTCCACGGCGAATCGGTCGCGGAGTTCGAGGCATGCTTTCATGCCGCGATCGACGAGTACATCGCGGCATCGCGGGCGCTCGGTAGCGAGCCCGAGCGGCCAGCGAGTGGCAGGCTCATGCTGCGCATTGCCCCGGACGTGCACGCCGCGGCACTCGAGGCGGCGGCCAGGAGCGGCACCAGCTTGAACAAGTGGGCCGAGAAGGCACTGGGGAGGTCCGCACGCAAGACCGCCGTTCGGTCTCCGGCGCGCGGCGCTGGCTGAGAGGGGGCCGAGGGTCAGCAACTGTCTATCTGGCCCGGAACCAGGCTGGTGAGGTGTACCTGCTGACGCTGTACGCCAAGGCGAAGTCCGGGAACATCACCCTCGCCACACTCGAGGAGATCCGCCGTGCCCTCGAAGCCTAAGCGCACGAGCCGCACCCGCAGTGCAGCGCGGGCACAGCCCCAGGTCTGGACATCCTCGGCGCTGGGCGGGCTCAGGCTGACCCCTGCCTCCTCGGCCCCCGCGCGTGCGAAGCCGCGCAGCGCCTTCCAACCGCTGTCGTTGTCGCAGCGCATGCACCAGCGGATGCCGCGCTCGTCGAGCAGGGCCACCAACCACGCCGCCGGGTAGCCGCGGTCCAGCACCAGCAGGTCCTGTGGCCCGAGTCGGTTCAGCGACTCCACCAGCATCTGTCGCCCCGATCCCGTCGGGTCGTACACGCTGGCGTGCAGCGTCAGCTCGGCCCCCGGCAGGTACAAGGCGAACAGCCGCTGGTCCGCGCTGGCCAAGGACTTCGTTCGCTTGCAGGCCCGCACCGCGGGCATCAGCACAGAGCCATCGGCGGCCAGGACGCGCAAGCCGTGCCAGCGCGGCACGAGGCCGGCCTGCTCGGCACGCTGCACCAGCATGTCGCTGAGCGCCGTCAGCGCGGGCATGTACAGGTGAGCGCGGGCCTTGGCGAAGGCCCGGTCGGACACGCCGCGCTGCGGCAGCGGCGAGCCGCTGAGCGAGGCAAAGAAGGAATCCAGCCCGACCGGCTCGGCGGCTACATGCACGCACAGATCGGCACCAATTGCCAAAGGCGTCCTCCGCCGTCCCGAGCGGGACGGTGAAAACCAGACGCTCATTGATCCGCGTTCATCAGACCCGGATGACCTCGCCTTTCAGCGACCAGAGGATCCCCAGCACCTCGCCTCGCGTGCCGAGGTCGATGCCATTGGACTCCAAGGCCGCCATGGCGTCGTCGACGACGGCGACGAACTCCTGCTCGCTGATGTTCATCCCGCGGTGCGTCGCCAGCATGTCGCGCCCGCTGTAGGACTCCGGCCCGCCTGCGCCGGCGCAGAAGAACTCGATCACGCGTTGCTCGACGCGCTCGAGATTTTCGCTTCGCTCGTAGCGCGTCTTGACCAAAGGATTGGCCATGTGGTTTTCGATCAAGCTGCGGGTAATGCGGGCAATGCCTTCGCGCTTCCCCAGCCGCTCGTACAACGATGTCGTGGCTTGGTTCATGCCGGTGCTCCTTCAAGGTGTTCAAAGATGCTTCGCTCCGGTCGGTCACGCCGAGGGGATCCGGAGGAGCCGGATCCACGACGCGTATTCAACTTCGCCCGGATCGTCGGCAACGCCGGGCAAGTCGGCGCTCGGCAGGTCGTGCGTGCGTGGCAGCGTTCGCGGCAAAGTGCTCGTCGCGTCGCCCGTGGGCGGCTGCTCGCAGGTCGGAACCGCGACTTCGTTGCTGTCGTCGATGCTGATGAGGCGTCGGGCATGCATGTCTTGCTCCTTGGGTTGCGTGGCGCCGGCGGAGCCGACGCGACGCCACGATGGCCGCCTGGCGTTCCTGAACCGTTCCTGAGCGTCCGCGGGCTTGTGGCGGATCCCGGCCACGCCCATACTGCACGCGATGGACGTCCCCTTACTCCACTCGTCGGCCGACCCGCCCCTGCAGTTGGGCGTTCAGCTGCTGGGACGCTTCGCGGTGAGCGTCGGTTCGGACGGAATTCCGGCGCAGCGCTGGCCCAGCCTGCGGGCGACGCACCTCGTGCAGCTGCTGAGCCTTCAGCCGCGACACCGCATGACGCGCGACCAGGTCATCGACGCGCTGTGGCCGCAACTCGAGCCCGAGGCCGGAGCCGCCAACCTGCGCAAGGCGACGCACCACGCCCGTCAGGCCCTGGGGCGCCACGATGCGCTCGTTGTGCAGGGCGGCGAGTTGGCGCTCTGGCCGGACCGCCCGCTGGTGGTCGATGCGGAGGCGTTCGCGCGCCGGGCCGAAGCCGCACTGGCCCGGCGCGATGCCGCCGAATGCGCGGAGGCCGCGCGGGAGTACGCCGGCGACCTGCTCCCAGGCGGTCGCTACGAAGCCTGGGCGGAAGTTGCCCGCGAACGCATGCACGCCCGTTATGTCGACCTGCTGCGTGCCAGTGCGCAGTGGGAGAAGCTGGCGCAGCTCGAGCCCACCGACGAGCCTGCGCATCGCGCGCTGATGCAGCGCGAGCTGCAGTCGGGCAACCGCGCTGCCGCGCTGCGCTGGTACGCGCATTTGCGCGAGGCGCTGCAGCAATCGCTCGCTGTCTTGCCGGACCGGCAGACCGAGGCGCAATACGGGCGCTGCCTGGCCGGGCTGCAGTGGAGCGGCCCCGCGTTCGTGGGCCGTGCGTTGCCGCTGGCGCAGGTGACGGCCTGGCTCGGCATGGCCGCCGACGAACGACCCGGGGGCATCGTGCTGCGCGGCCCGAGCGGCATCGGCAAGAGCGCATTGTGCCGCGAGATCGGCACCCAGGCCCGGGGCCGTGGCTGGGAAGTGCTACGCGTCGAGATGACTCGCGGCGGCCGCACCTACGCCGTCGTATCGTCGATTGCCGAGCGGCTGCTGCTGGCGGACCGCGGCCTGCTCGATCGTATCGGGCCGGCTGCGCGCAACGTGCTGGCACTGCTCAGCCCGCTGGCCGCGCCGGCCGACGCGCTCCAGGGGCCGCTCGGCCGCCATCAGGTGGTGGGGGCCGTGCGCAGGCTGCTGGTCGCTTCAGCGGCGGGCGCCGACTTGCTGCTGCAGGTGGACGACGCCCACCTGGCCGACGACGCCGACATCGACGTGCTGCTGCAGCTCGCGGCGGCGGGTGCGCCGGTCTGCGTGCTCCTGTCCACACGTCCACCGACCGCGGGCACGGCGCTGGCTCGCGGCGTCGCGCGGTTGCACCGTGCCGGCGTGCTGCGACAGCTGGATGCGGAGCCACTGGACGACGACGAGTGTCGGCGCCTCGTGCTGCGTGTCGCAGGCAAGCCGCTGCCCGATGCCATCGTCGCCGGCGTGTTGCGTGCCGCCGATGGCAATGCGTTCGCCGCGATCGAGCTCGCGCGCTGCGCCGCGGCTGCCGGCGACCGCAAGCTGCCCGCCAGCACGGCCGACGCGATTCTCGAGCGGCTCTGCGACGTGCCCGATCACGCGCTCGCGCTCCTCAAGTGGCTGGCGTTGTGCGGCGACAGCTTCGACGTCGCGACCATCGAGTCGCTTGCCGGCAGCGCGCAGGCATCGCCGATGGTCGCGCTGGATGCCTGCTTGATGGAAGGCGTGCTGTTGCCGTCGTCCGTCGGGCGCCCGCTACCGCTTCCGGCACGAGCTGGTCCGACAGGCGCTCGTCGATCAGGTGCCGGCTCACCGACGGGCAAAGATGCATCGCGAGGTGGCCGAACTGCTCGCCCAGCAGGACGCGGCGCCCGCCGACATCGCGCGGCACTGGCTGGAGGCCGGCAAGCCGCGCGATGCCGTGCCCTGGCTGCTGGCCGCCGCGCGCGACGCGGTGCGGCTGGCCGCGTTCAGCGACGCCCTGCGCCACCTCGAGCCCTTGCTCGCGTGCGAGCCCGGCCACCCGGAAGCGTTGCGATTGCGCGCCGAATCTCTGGACGCTCTGGGCGATCCCGCCGCGCTCGCGGCCTATCACCTCGCCGCGGACGCCGCCGGCGAACCCGCGGGACACGACCTGCTCGCGAAAGCCGCGCTGGCCCAGGTGAAGCAGGGTGATCCGAAGGGCGCCCTGGTGCTGCTCGAGCGGGTGCGGCCGACCAGCGTCGAAGGCAAGCTGTGCGAGGCCTTGGCCTACAGCGGTGCGGCTGCCCTCGGTGCGGCCGATCCGGCCATCGGCACCGCGAAGGCGGCCGTGGCGCGCCGCCTGGCGCTTCAGTCGGGCGATACCGCCTCCATCGTCGTCGCCTCGTGGGCACAGGCGGCGGCCGCTCACGCCCGAGGCGAACTTCATCAGAGCGTCTGGGCCGATCTGCACGAGACGAGCCATGTGCCGCATCTGGCGGTGCGCGTGTTCGACGGCCACTTGTGCATCACGCAGCGTTTTCTGTATGGCGCTCGGCCGTACGCCGAGGTCATCGCCTTCGCCGACGCGCTGGCGACCGAGGCTCGGCGCCTGGGCGCCGCACGCGGCCACGCCTTCGGAACCACGTTGCGCGGCGAGGCCGAATGGCTCGCGGGCGACCTGGCCGCCGCGCGCCGTGACCTGCGCGAGGGAGCGCGGCTGCACCGGGTCATCGGCGGCGCCGTGGGTGAAGCCTTGTCGGTCCAACGCCTGGCGGAACTCGCCATTCACGAGGGCCGCCGCGACGAGGCCCGCGCGCTGCTCGACGAGGCGCTGGACCTCGCTCGGCAGACCGACATCGGGTTCCATCTGCTGGACCGGATTTACGGCGCTCGCATCGTGTTGCACGCCGGCGACCCGAAAGCCGCGCTTCACGTGATGCAGGACGCGGCCGAGTCAGTCCGGGGGCCTCTAGAGACATGCCCCGGATGCCGTATCACGTTCGCCGTGCCGGCCGCGATTGCAGCGGCACGGGCCGGGGAGGTCGAGCTTGCCGAACAACACGAGGCGCAATGCGCCTACCTGGCGAACGTCGTGATGCGACTACCTGCCTGGTATGCGGCCCATGATGAAGTCCGCGGGCACATCGCCGCGGCGCGTGGAGCACCCAAGGGGGAAACCACTGCGCATTTCGCCGCTGCGTCGGCGCGATTCCACGGCGCGGGCCATCCGCTCGACGCGGCACGGTGCGAGCGGCTTGCCGGCCATGCTGCGTCCGGTGAACGGGTGGGCTGACGCGCCCGGACAGTTCGTTGATGAGGCCCTGCGTATTTAAGACCTGACCCCGTGCCGGACTGCCGGACTACCGGACCGAACGATCGCGCTGCCTCGATGGCCGCCGCGATGTGATCGGGCTACAGCCGGTCGCGCTCGTTCACAGCGCCTGCGCCTGCGCCTGCGCCTGCGCCAGGATGCGTGCCCGAAGGTCGGGATGCAGCTCGCCCTCCGTGGCCAGATCGACGCTCACGCCCAGCAGGCCCTGCAGGTCCAGTTGCAGGCCCACGACGTCGAGCAAGGAATGCTCCGCGGGCCAGGACACCAGCAGGTCCAGGTCGCTGTCGATGCGGTCGCTACCCGCGGCCGCCGACCCGAACACGCGAACGTCGCTGACACCTCGTGCGCGTGCCATGGCCAGGACTTGCTGGCGTCGCTCACGGAGCCGTTCGCATGGGCGCATGACTGGATGGTGGGCGAAGCTTGGGCTTTCGGGGCGATGCTGACGTCCGGAGTGGCCGCGGTTTCCGCCGCGATGTAAACGCCGGTCAGGAGCCGTCACTGTTCGACGGTGAGGTGGCGGTTTTCCTGCCGCCAGGTTCGACCGAGCCAGGCCGTTGGGGGTACCCGTCGGCGGCGCTTTCAGGCGTAAGGCTGGAACTTCACAGGCTCTCAGGCCCGTGATGATTCCGGGACGCCCCGACCGCGGTCGGCGAACCGCCGGCGGGCGAAGCCCGCGCACGCCAGACCCAGCGCCCACATAGTCAGGCTGGCGGGTTCGGGCACGGTGCCGACGATGAAGTCGCCATACTCGAAACTCACCGTAAGATTTCCGCTCGTCACGATCGCGCTGCCGATCGAGGCGGGTGCGTCGAGCGTGGGTCGCCAGTCCAGCCCGTGGAACAGCCGGTTCTCGAAGCCGAACGTGATGGGGTTCTCGTACCACAGGTAGCCGCTGTAGCCCCCGGGCCCCGAGCCCGCGCTCGTGGCCAGCACCGTTCCGTCGCCGTTCAGGAGGTCGAGTCCCGGGTTCGCCGTCAGCGAACCTGCTCCGGGGAGCGTCGTCGAGAATGCGATGTCGATGCTCACGGTGACGGCCCCGGGACCCACGAGCTGCAGCTGCTTCGGCGACAGCTGGACGACGAAGTCGGACATGTCGGCGACATCGAATCCGGTCAGGTCGAAGACCATCGTCTGGGCGAACCCACCGGCCGGCCCGGGATCGCCGCTCAACCCTAGCGTGGCGTCAGCCGACTGCGCTGCCAGGAGGACGCAGGCGGCGACGATCATGGGGGGCCGAGGCAGAGGATTCTTGTTCCGATTCGACGAGCTCATGCGCCCCTCCCGCGATCCGACCGACACGCCGCTGGACGCGGCCGCTGGCGGCAGGTGTACACGCTCGGGCGCTGCGGCGTCAATCCCGCGACCCTCGTTCGTGGGGGTCTGCCGGGAGTAACCGTGGATCAGCCGGTCGCGCGCGCCGGTGATCTGCCTCCACGGCACATCGGGCGCAGTGGCCTTGGCTTCTTTGCTGAGCCGCTCGCCCTCCGTGGCCAGATCGACGCTCACGCCCAGGAGGTCCTGCAGGTCCAGTTGCAGGCCCACGACGTCGAGCAAGGGATGCTCCCCGGGCCAGGACAACAGCAGGTCCGGCGGCCGAGGGTCAGGTCTGAGGTCGAAAGCCCTTACCCAGACCCCCATCCGCCCCCTGCGCCTCAGCGCGCAGACCGGCGACCGTTTCAGCCCCGCGGCGGCGCCCCCGCCCGCCGCGGCGCGCCGCGCGACTCCCGCCGCGCCACCCACAGCGTCGCGGCGGCGATCAGCACCCCGCCGGCCATCGTGCTGGGGGTCGGCAGGTCGCCGAAGACGGCCCAGCCCAGCAGCGCGGCCCAGACCAGTTCGAGGAACTTGGCCGACTGCGTGGCCGAGATGTCGGCGGCGGCGAACGACCGCGTCAGGCAGTAGTGGCCGGCGCTGCCCAGCGCGCCGCCGAGCGCGAAGCCGGCCCACTCCCACACGCCGAGCCAGCGCCACACCGTCAGCGCCAGCGGCAGGCTCAGCAGCGTGATCGTCACGTTCTGCCACACCAGGATGGTGCCGGTGGTCTCGTAGCGGGTCAGCGCCTTTGTCAGCAGGAAGGAGGCGGCGAACACCGGCGCCGAGGCCAGCATCAGCAGCTGGTAGCCGCCGGCGCCGCCGCCTACCAGCGACAGCTTGGGCCCGACGACGACCAGCACGCCGACGAAGCCCAGCCCGGTGGCCAGCCAGCGCTCCCAGCGCATCGGCTCCTTGAACACCCACCAGGCGCCGACCATGATGAACAGCGGCGTCGTGAAGCCGATCGCCGTCGTGTCGGCCAGCGCGATCTTCGGCAGCGCGACGAACCACAGCACCAGCCCGACGGTGTGCAGCGCGCCGCGCAGGCAGTGGCCGACGACGTTGTGCGGCCGGAAGCTGGCCACGCCGTGATGCCCGATCATCGGCAGCAAGGCCACCAGCCCGAAGGCATAGCGCAGGAACTGCGCCTGCAGCGGGTCGGTCTGCTGCGACAGCAGGCGCAGCAGCGCGTTCAGCACGGTGAAGATCAGCCCGGCGGCGATGCTCCACAGCAGCCCGCGCACGGCCGGCGGCAGGTGCGCGGTGCGGCGGTGCAGCGCGCCGTGCAGTGCGCTCGTCAGGCGCGAGCCGGCGCTGGGGTCTGTCATGACGCGGCCTGGTCGTTCGGGTTGTGCGCGTGCCGAGCCAGCGCGAGGAAACCACGTCGCTCGGCCAGCGGGGCCGGTGCCGTCGGTTACAGCGACGAGGCGATCGTACCGCCGCCGGCGATTGCAGGCCGAGGCAGCGGGCAGCGGGCTGCAGGCGGCATCGGCGCGTGCCGGGTGCGTCCCGGCCGCGGCAATCTCCGGTTGCAACTATTGGGTGGTGGCGGTCCCGGTTCTTGGGCAGGATTCCTCCCGCGCACTCCTGCCCGAACGTCCGACGGGGCGTCGTCGGGGGGATGCCGCGGGGCGACAAGAAGGTCGTCCATCGAGCCGTTCACCCAGGAGGTTCCCATGACATCGCTCTCTGCGGCGTGGCGCATCGCGCTGGCCGTCACGGTGGGCAGCGCCGCGGTTGCCGCGCTGCCCGCGGTCGCACAGGGTTCGCCGCCCGGCAGGCTGCTGGCGTCCAACTGCTTCCAGTGCCACGGCACGAATGGCCGTGGCCCGGGCTTCGAGGACATCGCCGGCGAGTCGCCGCAGAAGATCTACGAGGAGCTCGTCGAGATGCGGGCCGGCCGCGAGGGAAGCGGGCTGATGGTCAAGCACGCGATGGGCTACACGGACGAACAGCTGCGCCTGCTGGCCGAGTGGCTGGCGACGCAGCGCTGAGGAGGCGGCGATGCGAAGACGCGAAGTCCTTCTGCGCGGCGCAGCCCTGGCCGCCGCATCCCTGGCGGCCTGCGGCGGCGGCGGGGACGATCTGCCGACCGACGCGCAGGCGCTCGACGGGCGCGGCGACCGCGACCCGAGCGTGGTGCCGCCGCCGTCCAACCCCAAGGCCCGCGTCATCGTCATCGGCTGCGGGATGGCCGGCGCCACGGTGGCCAAGTACCTGCGGCTTTGGGGCGACGCGGTGGACGTCACGCTGGTCGACCGCGACAGCCGCTACACCTCGTGCATCCTCAGCAGCCTGGTGCTCACCGGCCAGCGCTCGCTGTCCAGCCTGGTCTTCACGCACGATGCGCTGCGCAGCCGTTACGGGGTGCGTACCGTGTACGAGGAGGTGCGCGATGTCGACCCGGTGTCGGCGCGTGTGACGCTGGCGTCGGGCACCGTGCTGCAGGCCGACCGCATCGTCATGGCCCCTGGCATCGCCTTCGACGACGTGCCCGGGCTGACCGACCCGAACGCGATGCCGCACGCGTGGAAGGCGGGGCCGCAGACCACGCTGCTGGCGCGGCAGCTGGCCGGCATGCCGAAGAACGGCAGCATCGTGCTGACGGTGCCCAAGGCCCCTTACCGCTGCCCGCCGGGGCCGTACGAGCGCGCGTGCCTGCTCGCCGACTGGATGCGGCTGCGCAAGCCGCAGGCCAAGCTCATCGTGCTGGACGCCAACCCCGGCTTCGTCGCCGAGGCGGACAACTTCGGCCGCGCCTTCCGCGAGCTGTACGGGTCCGTCATCGAGTACCGCACCGACGTCCTGATCGACAGCGTCGACCCGGCGTCGCGCACGCTCTTCACGAACGGCGGCGCGGTGCGCGGCGACGTCGTCAACCTGATCCCCGCCCAGCGCGCGCCGGCAGTGGTGCAGGCCGCCGGGCTGGCCAATGCGACGGGCGGGCGCTTCGCCGAGGTCGGCGTGCTCGACTACGCCAGCACCGTGGCGCCCAGCGTGCATGTCATCGGCGACTCGAGTGCCACGACGCAGCCCAAGGCCGGCCACATCGCCAACCAGGAGGCCAAGGTCTGCGCCGACGCGCTGGCGCGCATCTTCGCCGGCGGCAGCCCGGACCCGGCGCCGGTCACCAACTCCGCCTGCTTCTCTACCATCACCATGAGCAAGGCGGCGTGGCTGCACGCGGTGTACCAGTACGACAGCGCGCAGCGAGCGATGCTTGCCGTGCCGCAGGCCAGCGGGGCGTCCTCCGGCTGGAGCGGAGATCACTTCGAGGACATGGGCATCTGGTTCCGCGCGCTGATGGCGGACAGCTTCGCCTGAGCCCGGCCCCGCAGCCCGCATTCAGGCCTGCTTCAGAGGCCGGGGCTAGCCTTGCGGACATGGACGGCATGGCCCCATCGGCGAGCGATGGCTGCGAGGCGATCGAGCTCCAGGCGAGCGACCTGCGGCTGGACCCGCGCACCCGCAGCGTGCACTGTGACGAGCGGCCGGTGGCGCTGTGCCCGGTGGAGTACGAGCTGCTGCGTGCGCTGATGACGCGCGCCGGCCATGCGGTCTCGAAGGCGCAGCTCGAGCGCTGGCTGCGCAGCCTGGGGCGCATGACGCGGCGCGACGCAGTGGCGGTCCACATCCATCACCTGCGGCGCAAGATCGGCCGCCACCGGATCCGCACCGTGCGCGGCGCCGGCTATCTGGTGCCGCCTGATCTATCGGGCTGGTGAGGCGGGCCGGCGGCCTGCGACTCGGCGGGGTCAGATCACGCGTTTTGCGATGCGAAAATCGTGACCTGACCCCCGGCCCGCGGCCTCTCCGCCCGCGCCGTCAAAACATCGTGTACGAGTTCACTCGCCGTGACGATCTGCCTGCCGATCTGGACCGCCTGTGGGCGACGTTCGGCGACCCCGCCTACGCGCGGGAGAAGTACGTGGCCCTCGGGTCGCATGACGTGCGGATCCTGCGCTTCGACGTCCGCGCCACGGAGATCGAGGTCGAGCTCGAGCGCCAGGTGCACGTCGACCGTCGGCAGTGGCCGCGCTGGAGCCAGCCGGCGCTGGCGGCGGTGCAGACGCTTCGCCATCGCTCGTCGTGGAGGCGCGTATCGCCGTCGCGCGTCGTCGCGACGCTGGAGATCGCGCCCGTCGGGCAACCCGTGCGCGCCGACGGCACCGGCCGCATCGACGAGGTCGCGCCGGCGCACGCGGTGATGACCGTGCACTGGCGAGTCCGATCGCCGGTCCCGCTGCTCGGGCGTCGCATCGAGCGCCTGTTCGCGCGGCAACTGCGCGCCGCTCTCGATGCGGACTACGCTTTCACGCTGCGGTGGGGGTCAGGTCGCGCGTTTCGCGATGCGAAACGCGCGACCTGACCCCCCAGCGACCGTATGGCCACCCTCATCGAGCACGAGACCGAGCGGCTGCGCCTGCTCGCGTGGGACGATCGCCACCTCGCGCCGTTCGCCGCGATGAATGCCGATCCGCAGGTCATGCGCTACTTCCCGGCGCCGCAGAGCACGGAGCAGTCGCGCGCCAGCGTCCTGGCGTGGAAGTCCCAGTTTGCCGAGCAGGGCTGGAGCAACTGGGCGGTCGAGCTGAAGTCGAGCGGCGAGTTCATCGGCTTCATCGGGCTGTCGGTGCCGCGCCGGCAGTTTCCGTTCTCACCCTGCGTGGAGATCGGCTGGCGGCTGGCGCGAGCCTTCTGGGGCAGGGGGCTCGCCACGGAAGGGGCACGCGCCTGCCTCGGGGTCGCGTTCGAGCGGCTGGCGCTGGACGAGGTCGTCTCCTTCACCTCGCTTCTGAACCGCCCCTCGCGCGCGGTGATGGAGCGCATCGGGATGCGCGATACCGGGCAGGACTTCGAGCACCCCGCGCTGCCGCCGGGGCACGAGCTGCGCCCGCACTGCCTTTATCGAATCACGCGGGACGAGTGGAAGTCGGCTGCCGCCTCGCGCGCGGCGGCTCGCCAGGCTTGCGCCGACAGCAGCCGCGGGGGAGACGATCCGTGCCCGCAGCCTGCGTGATCCTCGAAGCCGAGTTTCACGACACCGAGTCGTGACGGGACTTCATGACCAGGGCGAAGCCCGCGCTGCCGAGCCGAAACCCGGCACGCGATCGGCGCCCGGGGCCCAGCGGAGGGCCGCCTGGGCACCCGCGTTCAGACGCGGACATACGACCAGCCCTGCTGCATGCGCCGCACGATCTGGTCGAGGGCCGACGTGGCGGTCACGGTGCCGGGCAGCAGCCGCACCTCGACGCCGGATTCGTGCAAGCGCTGCACCGTCTGGCCACAGGCCACCAGCGACAGCTCGGGGTAGGCGCGGCGCATCGCGTCGATGCGCGCCGCGTGCGCGCTGGCGTCCCGCCGCAGCAGGTCGATCCCGCCGCCGTTGGCCACGATTTCCAGCGCCACGGGGCGGCCGGCAGCGCGCGCCGCCTCGAAGATGCCCTCGGCACGGTCCAGCGCCGCCAGGCCCGCCGCCGCGCCGGATGCGCTGACATGCAGCACGACGTGGGTCACGGCGGTTTGCGTCGCGACGGCGTCGGCGGCACGGTCTCCGGCTGCGGCGGCGGTGACGATCGCTGCGCCGTCGTCGCCGACGGGCCGTAGCAGCCAGCCGACGGCCACGCCGGCCACGAGCAGCGCCATGCCGGCCGCCGCAGGCCACAGGCGCTGAGGCGCCACGGGCGGGCGCGCGCGGTCGGGCGGCGTCGTGTCCGCATAGGCGTGGCGCACCAGGTGCTTCACCAGCCCCAGTTCGGCGACGCGCTCGCGCAGCCTGGGGTCGGCCCGCATGCGCGCGAGCAGCGGCTCGGCCTCGTCGGGGCCGAGTTCGCCGTCGATCCAGGCGTTGAGCCGTTCGTCCGAAGGGTCGTCGATGTTCATGTCAGTGGTCCATTGCGCTGCGCGCCACCCGCGACGCATGAAGCCGACCCAGACAAGCCCTTGCGCGGATCCGGCTTTGCCGGTCCGCAGCAAGCGCCCCCTCGGGGGGCAGCGAACGCAGTGAGCGTGGGGGTTTCACTTCACACGGCGCAGGCGCGCGGCCTCGCTGCGGGCGTCGGTGATCAGCTCGCGCAATGCGGCGCGCGACCGGCACAGGCGGCTCATCACGGTGCCCATGGGGATGTCCAGGATCTCGGCCGCCTCGGCATAGCTGCAGCCCTCCAGGTCCACCAGCGCCAGCACTTCGCGCTGCGCCTGCGGCAGGCGGGCGATGGCGGCACGCACTTCGTTGACCAGCTCCGACCGGCTCGCCACCACCTCGGGCGTATCGTCGTGCACGGGCAGCTCCTGCGGGTCGATGGCGTCGATATCCTCCGTCGGCCGCCGCGCGCGGAGGTGGTCGCGCCAGCAGTTGACCAGGATGCCGTACAGCCACGGCCTGAGTCTGGTCGCGTCGCGCAGCTGGTGCGCACGTCCGAACGCCTTGGCCAGTGCCTCCTGCGCCAGGTCGTCGGCAAGCGCCCGGTCGTGGCACCACAGCGACGCCAGCCGGAACAGGCTCTGGCGCTGTTCGGCCAGCCGGCCGGCCAGGCCGCCGCTGGGCCGCAAGGACAGGATCGAACGCATCGGACGGATAGACGGCCGGGGCATCCGGAATATTCCCGTTCTGCGGCCGGCATGGAATAGAAACCTTCCCGCGGGCGTCTATCGCAGGGTGAGGCCCAGGCCCACGTCCGTCCACAACCCCCGGAGACAAGCATGATTCATCGTCGCAGCTTCTCGCAAGCGGTACTCGCCGCCGCGCTACTGAGCGGCATCGCCCCGAGCTGGGCCAACGCGGACAAGCCGCACAAGCTGGTGATCCAGGTCAGCGATGCCGATCCTGCCAAGTGGAACCTGGCGCTGAACAACGCCCGCAACGTGGTGGCCGACCTGGGGGCCGACAAGGTGGCGGTCGAGATCGTCGCCTACGGGCCGGGAATCGGCATGCTGAAGATGGACTCGACGGCCGGCAGCCGCATCGCCGAGGCCCTGGGCCAGGGGGTTCAAGTGGTGGCCTGCGAGAATACGATGCGTGGCATGAAGATCGGCCGCGACGACATGCTGCCCAGCATCAGCTATGTACCCGCAGGCGTAGTCGAGATCATGTCCCGCCAGGCCCAGGGCTACGCCTACGTCCGCCCCTGAATCCCCAAACCGCCGCGCCGTCGCCGGCCTCGGCGCCATGCTCCTCGCTGGCCTGGCGCCGGGGCTCAGGCTCGGGCAGGCGGGCCCGGCGAGGTGGGGTCAGATACCCACCTTCCGTATCGCGGAAAGCGGTACCTGACCCCACCTATCGCCGCCATAGCCCCGCTTGCGTTGATCGGCCGTCGCACGGCTCCTAGACTGCGGTCATCCTTCCCCACGCCGAGACCGAGGAGATGACCATGTCGACCGAATCCAAGTGCCCGCATGCAGGCGTCCCGACGGGCAACGTGACCGGCGCAGGCCGCAGCAACCGCGACTGGTGGCCTGAGCAGCTCAACCTGGCGATCCTGCACCAGCATTCGTCGAAGTCGGACCCGATGGGCGCGGGCTTCGACTATGCGAAGGCGTTCCGGACGCTGGACCTCGACGCCGTCGTCGCCGACCTGCGTGCGCTGATGACGGATTCGCAGGACTGGTGGCCTGCCGACTGGGGCCACTACGGCGGGCTGATGATCCGCATGGCCTGGCACAGCGCCGGCACCTACCGCATCGCCGACGGCCGCGGCGGCGCCGGCCATGGCAACCAGCGCTTCGCCCCGCTGAACAGCTGGCCCGACAACGGCAACCTCGACAAGGCGCGTCGCCTGCTGTGGCCGGTCAAGCAGAAGTACGGGCGCGAGCTGTCCTGGGCCGACTTGATGATCCTGGCCGGCAATGTCGCGCTCGAGTCGATGGGCTTCGAGACGCTGGGCTTCGCCGGCGGCCGGCCCGACATCTGGGAGCCGCAGGAGGACATCAACTGGGGCACCGAGATGAAGTGGCTGGCCACCAGCAAGGAGCCCCACAGCCGCTACGCCGGCGAGCGCGAGCTGGCGAACCCGCTGGCCGCGGTGCAGATGGGGCTGATCTACGTGAACCCCGAGGGCCCGGACGGCAACCCCGACCCGGTCGCCTCGGGGCGCGACGTGCGCGAGACCTTCGCCCGCATGGCGATGAACGACGAGGAGACGGTGGCGCTGGTCGCCGGCGGCCACACCTTCGGCAAGGCGCACGGCGCCGGTGACCCGGCGCTGGTCGGCCCCGAGCCCGAGGGCGCGCCGGTCGAGGAGCAGGGCCTGGGCTGGCGCAACGCCTTCGGCAGCGGCAAGGGCGTGCACACGACCACCAGCGGCATCGAGGGCGCGTGGAAGCCCAACCCGACGAAGTGGGACATGGGCTACTTCGACATGCTGTTCGGCTACGAGTGGGATCTGGTCAAGAGCCCGGCCGGCGCACACCAGTGGGTGGCCCGGGACTGCAAGCCCGAGCACATGATCCCCGACGCGCACGACGCGTCGAAGAAGCACCCGCCGATGATGACCACGGCCGACCTGTCGCTGCGCTTCGACCCCGCGTACGAGAAGATCTCGCGCCGCTTCCACGCCGACCCGCAGGCCTTCGCCGACGCCTTCGCGCGCGCCTGGTTCAAGCTGACGCACCGCGACATGGGGCCGCGCTCGCGCTACCTGGGCAAGCTCGTGCCCGCGGAGGTGATGATCTGGCAGGACCCGGTGCCCGAGGTCGACCACCCGCTGGTCGGCGACGAGGACATCGCGACGCTGAAGGCCGCGGTGCTGGCCTCGGGCCTGTCGACGGCGCAGCTCGTGCGAACGGCCTGGGCGTCGGCCGCCACCTTCCGCGGCAGCGACAAGCGCGGCGGCGCCAACGGCGCGCGCATCCGCCTGGCACCGCAGAAGGACTGGGCGGTCAACGACCCGGCCGAGCTGGCGCAGGTGCTGGGCGTGCTGGAGCGCGTGCGCAAGGATTTCGACGCCGGCGCCGCCGGCGGCACGAAGATCTCGCTGGCAGACCTGATCGTGCTGGCCGGGGGTGCGGCCATCGAGGCGGCGGCGAAGAAGGCCGGGCACGACGTGACGGTGCCGTTCGCGCCGGGGCGCAGCGATGCGTCGCAGCAGCAGACCGATGTCGAGTCCTTCGCCGTCCTCGAGCCGTTGGCCGACGGCTTCCGCAACTTCGCGCGCGAAGGCCTGGAGGGCCGCGCGGCCGAGCTGCTGGTCGACAAGGCGCAGCTGCTGACGCTGACCGCGCCCGAGATGACGGTGCTGGTCGGCGGGATGCGCGTGCTCGGCGCCAACGCCGGCGGCAGCGCGCATGGCGTGTTCACCAGCCGGCCGGGCGTGCTGACGAACGACTTCTTCGTCAACCTGCTCGACATGGGCACGGCGTGGCAGAAGTCGTCCACCGACGGGGTGCTCGAAGGGCGCGACCGCAAGACCGGCGCGCGCAGGTGGACCGGCACGGTGGCCGACCTGGTCTTCGGCTCCAACTCGCAGCTGCGCGCGCTGGCCGAGGTCTACGCCAGCGCCGATGCGCAGGGCAAGTTCGTGCAGGACTTCGTCGCCGCCTGGTCGAAGGTGATGAACCTGGACCGCTTCGACCTCGCCTGACGAGCCGCGCGCCCCGCGCCGGGTGCGCGCCCCGGGGCGGGGCGCGCACGTCCCTGTCTACAATCGCGCCCCATTCATGCCAGGTGCCTATCGGCGCCGTCTGGCACAACAGGCGCTTATCGGCGCCGTGGGGCGACAAGGGATGGTGAAGCGGTTCTCGGGGCGTCATGCCGGCATCGTGCGGTTCGCCCTCGTCGCCCTCGTCGCCTTCGTCGGGCTGGCCGGCTGCGGCCGCGTCACCAACAGCCCGCACCCGCGCGGCGCCGAGTCGGGCAATACGCTGTTCACGGCGTTCACCGAGCGCTCGCCCAAGTACCTCGATCCGACGAGCTCCTACTCGAACGACGAGACGCCCTACACCTACCAGGTCTACGAGCCGCTGTACGGCTACCAATTCCTGAAGCGGCCGTACGAGCTGGCGCCGCGCGCGGCCGAGGCGGTCGCGCTGCCGCGCTACCTCGACGCCGACGGCCGCGAGCTGCCCGCGGATGCCCCTGGCGAGTCGATCGCGCAGAGCGTGTACGAGATCCGCCTGCGCAAGGGCATCCTGTTCGCGCCGCATCCGGCCTTCGCCCAGGATGCCGCCGGTCGTTACTTCTACCACGCGCTGCAGCGCGAGGACGTGGCCGACAAGTACAAGATCAGCGACTTCGCGCGGGCCGGAACGCGCGAGCTGACCGCGCACGACTACGTCTATGCGATCCGCCGCCTGGCGACCCCGCGCATCAAGTCGCCGTCGTTCGCACTGATGAGCGAGTACATCGTCGGGCTGAAGGAATACGGCGACCGTATCGCCGAGGTCGACCGTGAGCTGCGCAAGAGCCTGGCGCCGACCGACCGCGACCTGCCGATGCTCGACTTCCGCCGCTACGACTTTCCCGGCGCCGAGGCGGTCGACGACCACACGCTTCGCATCCGCATCAAGGGCAAGTACCCGCAGTTCAAGTACTGGCTGGCGATGACCTTCTTCGCGCCGATCCCTTGGGAGGCCGAGGCCTTCTACGCCCAGCCCGGAATGGCCGAGAAAAACCTGACGCTGAACTACTGGCCGGTCGGCACCGGCCCGTTCATGCTGACCGAGTTTCTGGAGAACCGCCGCCACGTGCTCGAGCGCAACCCGAACTTCCGCGGCCAGCCCTACCCATGCGAGGGCGAACCCAGGGACCGGGCCGAGGGCATGCTGGCCGATTGCGGCAAGACGACGCCCTTCGTCGACAAGGTGGTCTTCGATATCGAGAAGGAAGCGATCCCGCTGAAGACCAAGTTCTTCCAGGGCTACTACGACGCGCCGCAGATCGAGCGCCTCGACCAGGGCACCGACTTCCTGGTCGAGATGGCCGACTCCGAGGACAAGGACGCCGAATACCGCAGCAAGGGCGTCAAGCTGCCGACGACGATCGAGGCCAACAACTGGTATATCGGCTTCAACATGCTCGACCCGGTGGTCGGCTGGGGCGCCACGCCCGAGCAGCACGAGCGCAACCGCAAGCTGCGCCAGGCGCTGTCGATCGCGATCGACTGGGAGGAGCACATCGCGATCTTCGAGAAGGGGCAGGGCATGGCCGCGCACGGGCCGCTGCCGCCGGGGCTGTTCGGTTTTCGCGAGGACGGGCCGGCGGCGTTCAACCCGGTCGTCTACCGCAAGGACGGCGGCCGCGTCGAGCGCCGCCCGATCGAGGATGCGAAGCGGCTGCTCGCCGAGGCCGGCTACCCCGATGGCCGCGACGCCAAGACCGGCCAGCCGCTGGTGCTCAACTTCGACTACCAGCGCGCGCTGTCGCCGGCGGTGCGGCCGCTGATGAGCTGGTACCAGAAGCAGTTCGCCAAGATCGGCGTCCAGCTCGAGATCCGCGCCACCGACTACAACCGCTTCCAGGACAAGATGAACAAGGGCAGCCACCAGATCTTCTTCTGGGGCTGGCTGGCCGACTACCCGGACGCCGAGAACTTCCTGTTCATGCTCTACGGCCCGAACGCGAAGGCGCTGACCAACGGCAACGGCGAGAACAACGCCAATTACCGCAACCCGGCTTTCGACCGCCTGTTCGAGCGCATGAAGTACGAGGACGACGGGCCGGTCAAGGCGCAGCTGATCGACGAGATGATCCGCATCGTGCAGGACGACGCGGTGTGGAGCTTCGGCTACTTTCCGACCGCGGCGGCGGCGTTCCACCAGTGGGTCCACAACGGCAAGCCGACGCAGATCATCCGCAACCACATCCAGTACCTGCGCGTCGACCCGGCGCTTCGCGTCCAGAAGATCGCCGAGTGGAACCGGCCGATCTGGTGGCCGGTCGTGCTGATCGCGATCGCGTTGGTCGCCGTCGTGCTGCCGGCGCTGCGCGCCTACCGCAAGCGCGAGCGCGAGAACGCCGCGCGCACGCTGGCGCGCGAGCCCGCCGCGGGGGCGGCGTCGTGACGCGCGCGGCACGCCGCCCGGCAGGCCGGACCGGCACGGACGCAGGGGCGGCCGGATGCTGAACTACATCCTGCGCCGCATCGGCTACGCCGTGCTGATCCTGATCGGCGTCAACCTGTTCACCTTCGTCCTGTTCTTCACCGTCAACACGCCCGACGACATGGCGCGGCTGAATATCGGCGGCAAGCGGGTGACGCAGGAGGCGATCGAGAAGTGGAAGGTCGAGCGCGGCTACGACAAGCCGCTGCTCGTCAACGATGCGGAGTCCGGCACGCGCAAGCTCACGAATACGATCTTCTACGAGCGCTCGGTGCAGCTGTTCGCGCTCGACTTCGGCGCGTCGGACTCGGGCCGCGATATCGGCTACGAGATCCGCCAGCGCATCGGCCCGTCGCTGGCGGTGGCGGTGCCGACCTTCCTGCTCGGCGTGCTGGCGACCGTCTGCGTGGCGCTGCTGATGGTCTTCTTCCGCGCCACCTACCTCGACTTCTGGGGCGTGACGGCGGCGGTCGTGCTGATGTCGATCTCGGCGCTGTTCTACATCATCATCGGCCAGTGGTTCTTCTCGACGCTGCTGCGGCTGGTGCCGATCTCGGGCTTCGCCGGCGGCTGGAACCTGGTGGTCTTCATCGCGCTGCCGATCGTCATCGGCGTGGTCGCGCGGCTGGGCGCCGACGCGCTGCTGTACCGCACGATGTTCCTCGAGGAGGTCGGCAAGGACTATGTGCGCACCGCGCGCGCCAAGGGCCTGTCGGAGGCGGCGGTGCTGTTCCGCCACGTGCTGCGCAATGCCTCGCTGCCGATCCTGACCTCGACCGTCGCGGTGCTGCCGCTGCTGTTCCTCGGCAGCCTGATCATGGAGAGCTTCTTCGGCATCCCGGGGCTGGGCAGCTACACGATCGACGCCATCAACGCGCAGGACTTCGCTGTCGTTCGCGCGATGGTCTTCCTCGGCTCGGTGCTGTACATCGTCGGCCTGATCCTGACCGATATCTCCTACACGCTCGCGGATCCCCGCATCCGGCTCGGCTGAGGACCTGCAGGTGCCCAAGTTCGTCTTCCTCGCCACCGACGCCGCGCTGCTGCTGCTGCTCGCGGCGGCCGGCGCCTATGTCTGGCACGCCCGGCGCTCGGCCGACCTGCGCGCGACCTGGCGCTCGGTCTTCCGCGATGCCGCGGCGATGAGCGCGCTGGTCGTGCTCGGCGCCTTCATCGTCGTGGCCGTGCTCGACTCGCTGCACTTCCGGCCGCTGCTGCCGCCGGCGCCGGGTGCGGCGGCCGATGCGCAGCCGGCGTACTCGACGCGCACCTACTCGGTGCTCGACCAGCTGCTGCTGCGCCAGCTCGAGGGGACCGAGAAGACCTACTCGGCGCCGCTGGCCTACCGCTCGTTCAGCAAGGAGTCGATGGAGGTCGACGGCAAGCCGGTGCGCGACTTCCCGCGCCTGGTGCACGGCGGCGCGCACCTCGGCGACCCGGCGACGCAGTGGTTGCCCGACCTGCTGATGCGATCGGCCGCGGGGCTGGCCGGCGGCGCGGTCGCGGCGCTGATGCTGGCGCTCGTCGTCGCGGCGCTGCACGCGCGCGCGGCGGGAGGGTCGGCGGGCGCATCCTGGCGCGCGATCTGGCGCCGCGAGACCGAGGTCCCGCTGCGTGCGATGCTGCTGACCGCCGGCGCGCTGCTGCTGCTGGTCGGCTGGGCGGCGGCGATCTGGAGCGCCTACCACGTGCTCGGCACCGACCGCACCGGCAACGACGTCCTGTACCAGGCTCTGAAGTCGATCCGCACCGCGGTCGTCATCGGCTCGCTGGCGACGCTGGCGACGCTGCCGTTCGCGATCGCGCTGGGCATCCTCGCCGGCTACTTCAAGGGCTGGGTCGACGATGCGATCCAGTACCTGTACACGGTGCTGTCGTCGATCCCCGGCGTGCTGCTGATCGCCGCCTTCGTGCTGATGATCCAGGTCTGGATCGACAAGAACCCGCAGCTCTACGAGACCGGGCTGGAACGCGCCGACGTGCGGCTGCTGCTGCTGTGCGTGATCCTCGGCGTGACCGGCTGGGCGACGCTGTGCCGGCTGCTGCGCGCCGAGACGCTCAAGCTCTCCGAGCTCGACTATGTGCAGGCGGCGCGCGCCTTCGGCGTCGCGCACCTGGGGATCATGCGCCGGCATATCTTCCCGAACCTGATGCACATCGTGCTGATCGTCGCCGTGCTCGACTTCTCGGCGCTGGTGCTGTACGAGGCGGTGCTGTCGTATGTCGGCGTCGGCGTCGACCCGACGACGCCGAGCTTCGGCTCGATGTTCAACCTGGCGCGCACCGAGATGAGCCGCGACCCGGCGGTGTGGTGGAACCTGCTGGCGGCGTTCGTCTTCCTGCTGGCCATCGTGCTGTCGGCCAACCTGTTCGCCGGCGCGGTGCGCGAGGCCTTCGACCCGCGCGCGCGGGCCTTCCGGCCGCGCCCGGTGCGTGGCGCGGTGGCCGGCGCCGCGGCGGCGAAGACCGGGGCGGCGGTCGCGGCGGCCGCCGAAGCCGCCGAAACCGCGGGGAGGCGCTGATGCTGCGCATCGACCGCCTGAGCACGGTGCTCGACACCGATCACGGCCTGGTGCGCGCGGTCGAGAACATGAGCCTGGCGATCGAGCGCGGCGAGACCTTCGCGCTGGTCGGCGAGTCGGGCTGCGGAAAGTCGATGACGGCGCTGTCGATCCTGCGCCTGCTGCCGGACAACGGCCGCGTCGTCGACGGCGCGATCCGCGTCGGCGAGACCGACATCGTGCAGCTGCCCGAGGCGCGCATGCGCGACGTGCGCGGCCGGCGCGTCAGCATCATCTTCCAGGAGCCGGCCACCAGTCTGAACCCGGTGATGCGCGTCGGCGACCAGATCGTCGAGGTGATCGAGCGCCACACCGCGCTGAAGGGCCAGGCGGCGCGCGCGCAGGCGCTCGACTGGCTCGCGCGCGTCGGCATCCCGGACCCGGCGCGGCGCATCGACGACTACCCGTTCCAGCTCTCGGGCGGGCAGAAGCAGCGTGTGATGATCGCGATCGCGCTGGCCGCCGAGCCGGACCTGGTCATCGCCGACGAGCCGACGACGGCGCTGGACGTGACGATCCAGAAGCAGATCCTCGACCTGCTGCACAGCCTGCAGGCCGAGCGCGGCATGGCGATGCTGCTGATCACGCACGACCTGGGCATCGTCGCGCAGATGGCGCACACGGTGGCGCTGATGTACGCGGGGCAGATCGTCGAGACCGCGCGCGCCGAGGCTTTCTTCGCGCGGCCGCTGCACCCCTACGCGCAGATGCTGTTCGCCGCGCTGCCCGATACCGCCAAGCGCGGCCAGCCGCTGGCGGCGATCGCCGGTACCGTGCCGCGTCTGGACCGCGACTTCGCGGGCTGCCGCTTCGCCGACCGCTGCCCGAGCGTCTTCGACGCCTGTCGCGGCACGCCGCCGGCGCTCGTCGAGCCGAGTACAGGGCACCAGGTGCGCTGCCTGCTGCACCGCGACGGCGTGGCGGCCGAGGTCGTCGTCGCGCGCGCGGACGACACGGGCGCTGCGGCGGCGGCGCAGCCGGTTGTCGCCTCCGCCTCGGCTGGCGATGCCACCGCATCCGCGGCCGGCGTTCCGCTGCTCGACGTGCGCGACTACAGGGTCTGGTTTCCGATCCGCAAGGGGCTGCTCAAGCGCACGGTCGGCCATGTCAAGGCGGTCGACGGCGTGTCGTTCTCGATCGCGCCGGCGCGCTCGCTGGCGCTGGTCGGCGAATCGGGCTGCGGCAAGACGACGATCGGCAAGAGCATCATGCAGCTGCTGCGCGGCATCGCGCGCACCGAGGGCCACGCGACGCTGGCGGGCGAGCCGCTCGACGCGCTGCAGGGCCAGGCGCTGCGCCAGGCGCGGCGCAGGATGCAGATCATCTTCCAGGACCCGTTCGCGTCGCTGAACCCGCGCATGCGCGTGGCCGAGATCATGGAGGAGGGCGTGGCGTCGCTGCGGCCGGAGATCGGCGCCGGCGATCGGCGCGACCGCGTCGTCGAGCTGCTGCGCAAGGTCGGCCTGCACGCCGACGCCGCGAGCCGCTACCCGCACGAGTTCTCCGGCGGCCAGCGCCAGCGCATCGCGATCGCACGCGCGCTGGCGGTCGAGCCCGAGCTGATCATCTGCGACGAGCCGACCTCGGCGCTGGACGTCTCGGTGCAGGCGCAGATCCTCAACCTGCTGGCGCAGCTGCAGCGCGAACTCGGCGTGGCCTACCTCTTCATCACGCACAACTTCGGCGTCGTCGAATATCTGGCGCACGAGATCGCGGTGATGCAGTCGGGCCGGATCGTCGAGGCCGGCCTTGCCGAGCAGGTGCTGGCGCAGCCGCAGCACGCATATACGCGCACGCTGCTGGCGGCGGTGCCGCGGCTGGCGCGGGCGGCGTAGTGCGGTGGGGTCAGGTCACGCGTTCCACATCGTGGAAAGCGTGACCTGACCCCACCTTCAGGCGATGACGTAGGCCGCCGACCCGGTCGCGATCAGCGTGCCGTCCTGGTTGACCATGCGCGTCTGCACCGAGCCGACGCGCCCGCCCAGCCGCGTGACCTCGGCGCGGGCGACGAAGGACGTGCCCAGCCCGGGGCGCAGGTAGTCGACACGCAGGTCGATGGTGCCGAAGCGGCCGAAGCGGTGCATCACCTGGTCGGCGCCCTCGGCCGGGTGGCGCTCGGCCAGCTCGACCATCAGCGCCAGCCCGCCGAGCGCGTCGAGCGTGGCCGAGATCGCGCCGCCGTGCAGCCGGCCGAAGGCGAAGTGCCCGACCAGGTCGGGCTTCATCGGCAGCCGCAGCCGCACGTCGCCGGGCGCCAGCGACTCGACCTTCAACCCGAGCACGGCGTTGAAGGTGATGCGCTGCTCGAACATCTGCACGAGCCCGGCCTCGAAGCGGGCCTGCTCGTCGGTGCTGCGGCGCGCCGGCGCATCGGCCACGTGCGCGGAGGGGCGGGAGTCCTTCATGCGCCGGATTATCCGGCGCGCTCGGCCCCGGTCGCCGCCGGGCAGCGCGCGCCGCCCGGACGGCCGGGAGCCAGGCCTCAGGCCTGCGCGGCCTGCTCGGCAGCGCGCCGGTTGGCGGCGCGGGTGGCCGCGGCCTTGCGCGCGGCGGCGCTGCGCTTGGCGGTGGTGGCGGCCTTCTCGGCCGAGCGCGCCGCCTGCGCGGCC
>JACPVA010000051.1 GCA_016191995.1 Burkholderiales bacterium
CCGGCGCCGCAGGCGACGGACCGGCGAGGAGGATTTATGCGACGACGCGGGAGCGTCGGCGCGAAGCCACCGCAGCCGCGCCGCGGAGCGAGCAGCGCAGGGGACCCGGCCGCAGGCCGGGCGGCGACTCTTGAGCCCGGCTGCAGAGCCCCCGCGGCCTTGCTGCGCTACGCGTCGAATGCCGGCCGCGGAAAACAGGCAAGCGTCGCGAATGACCGCCGTGGGCCGCCTGCGGCCATTCGACCGCGGGCGCCAGCTGAAGGCTTGAACGCGATCCCGCCTCACTCGTAGCGCCGCGTCGCCTTCCACTTGCGCGCGTCGTCGAAGCTCGTCGCCACCGGCTGCGCCGGCGCGTGCTCGCGCGCGAAGCCGAGGAAGCTGCGGCTGCGTTGTGTCGCCGGCGCCAGTGCCTCGGCCAGCAGCGCGGCGGCGCGCTCGCGCGTGAGGGCATCCAGCGCCGCCAGCGTCGCGTCATCGCGGCCCCAGTCGGCGTCGCGCTCGTAGGCGAGTGCGAAAAGCCGCGCCGCGCGCTCGGCGATCGACTTGTCCTTCTCCAGCAGCCGCGCGCGAACGCCGGCCTTGATCGTCTGCCAGTCGTCCTCGGTCAGCGCGGCGAACTGCGCCGGCAGTGTCGCGACGAAGGCGTCGGTGCGCGCGGCCAACACGTCGGCCGGGTGGTCGCCCGACTGCACGATGAAGTAGGCGAACTGCGTGCGGTCCTCGTTGCCGGCGCCGCCCCAGACGATATAGCCGAGCTGCTGGCGCGTGCGCAGCTCGGTATAGGTCGCGGGGCCGACGAAGGCCGCGAGCACCTCGCTGAAGGCGCGCAGCTCGGGCGTGTCGGTGCCCAGCAGCAGCTCGCGCCGGTAGGCCGAGTTGTTGACCGCGAGCGCCTCGCTGGCGACGATCGCCTCGCCCGGCGCCATCGCGAGCAGCCGGCGGCGCAGCAGCTTCGCCTCGGGCAGCGGCGCCGGCGCCAGCGCGGCGGCGACACGCCGCGCGACCGCCACCGCCTCGTCGGCGCCGACGTTGCCGTGCGCGAGCATCTCGAGCTTGCCGCGCGCATACAACCCGCGCGCGAAGTCGCGCAGCTCGGCCAGCGTGACCGCGCGCGCCACCGGCAGCATCTCGTCGGGGCGGAAGTAGGCCTCGCGGACGATGCGGCGGCGCGATTCGGTCAGCGTCTGGTAGGCGTCGACGCGCTCGAACGCCGCCAGGCCGCGCAGCAGCCGGTCCTTGATGGCGTCGAAGCGCGCCGGCTCGATCGGGCAGTCGCGCAGCCCGGGTGCGACCTCGTCGAGCAGCCTGGCGGCCGACGCGTCGTAGCCTTCGACGCCGAACGAAACGCCCTCCAGCGACGCCGACAGCCTGAAGCGCAAGCCCGCCTCGGCGGCGACGTAGCGGGTCTCGGTCAGCGCCTCGTCGATGCACGCGGCGTAGAACATCAGCCGCACCGCGTCGCGCAGCGTCGCGCGCTGGCGCGGCAGCACGAAGCGCGCCAGGTGCGCCACCTGCGGGCGCTCGAAGCCGGTGTCCTGCAGGTGGACGAGCGACAGCGCCGGCTGGTCGATCAGGCGCGTGGCGGCAACCGGGCGCAGCGCGGTCGTCGCCGGCACGAAGCGGTTCGGCGCCGGCAGCGCGAGCGCGGCGACCGGCGGCGGCGCGAACAGCGCGGCGTAGGCGTCGCCGGTTTCCTCGACGTAGCTGTAGCGCGTGCCGAAGTGCGGCGCGCTGCGGTCGGTCGGCAGACCCCTGGCGATCAGCATCGCGAGCATGTTGTCCGGCCGCAGCCGGTCCAGCACGATCTTCACTGCGGCCGCGTCGGGCTGCAGCCAAAGGTAGGGCACTCGCTCGGCGACCTCCAGCGGGTAGTCCATGATCGCGTTGGCCAGGTTCGCGGCACGTCCGGCGCCTTCGCCACGGTCGCCGTAGCGCTCGTCGAGCGCGGCCATCGTTCGCCGCTCGTCGAACACATGCGCGGGCAGCGCCTGGCTCCCGAGCAGCGCGATCGCGGCGAAGACGCGCTGCATGACCTCCTGATGGCGCGCCAGACCCTCCGGGGTCAACCCGATCTCGAGGTCGAAGCTGCCGTAGTCGGGGGTGTCCTGCCATGCGCCGGCGGAGAGCGTCGTCGCCAGCCCCTCGGCCTTGAGCGCCGCCAGCAGGCTGCCGGGCCCCTCGTGGCCGAGGACGAGGCCGACGAGCTCGGCCGGCTTGCTGCCGGCGTGCGCGCGCAGGTCGGGCATCGGGAAGCTCAGCGTCAGCCGGCGCAGATCCTTGATCGGCTCCATGCGCAGCATGCGCAGCGCAGGCTTGGGCGGCAGGTAGTCCGCCTCGTAGCGCAGCTCGGGGCGGTCGAGGTCGGGCACCGCCGCGAAGTGCGCGCGCGCCCAGCGCTCCAACTCGTCCGGCGACGCCGGCGCCGCCAGCGCGAGCGTCATGCGATCCGCGCTGTAGTAGCGGCGGTGGAAGGCCAGCAGCTCGTCGCGCGTCGTGCCCGCGAGCGACTCGCGGCTGCCGATGTTGAAGCCGCGCGCCGGGTGGCCCTCGCGGTAGGCGAGGTTGCGCAGCGCGAACTCGCGCCAGCCGTCGTCCTCGAGGTTCATCTGGAACTCCGAGTGCACGGCGTTGACCTCGCGCTCGGAGAAGTCGGGGTCGAAGCGTGGTGCGATGAAGAACTGCGCGAAGCGGTCCAGCGCGCCCTCGAAGGCCTCGGGGCGCACCTCGAGGTGGTAGTTGGTGCGGTCGCGCGCGGTATAGGCGTTCGTGCTGCCGTTGTTGCGCTGCAGGTACTGGCTGAACTCGTCGACCTCGGGATATTTCTCGGTGCCGAGGAAGAGCATGTGCTCCAGATAATGCGCCAGCCCCGGGCGCTCGGGCGGGTCGGCCAGGCTGCCGACGCCGACCGCGACCGCGGCCGAGGCCTTGTTGAGCTTCGGGTCCGACAGCAGGATCACCTTCATGCCGTTCGGCAGCACGAAGCGGCGGTAGGCCGAGGCGTCGTTCGGCGCCTTGACGCGCGGCGGCACAGCTGACGGGTCGAGCCGCGCCGGGATGGTCGCGGCGGGGGCGGCGGCCGGGGCGGCGGGTGCCGGGCCGTCGGCACGTGCCGGGGCCCAGGCCAAGGTCAGCGCGAGCGCGCAGGCAGCGAGGGAGAAACGCAGGCTCATCGTCGTCATGGTGGTGCGGTCGTGCGAAGCGCGCGCAGTGTAGGCGCCGCCGCGCGCGGCCGACGCCGCGCGGCGCGATGCCCGCGCGCGCGTCCCGGGACTCGTGCATAGACTCGCGCATGGCCCACCCATCCCCTCTCGCCCCGCCCGCCGACCCGGTCGACACCCTGCTGGCCCACGTGGCCGCGCGCCGCGACGAGCTCGTCGCGCTGACGCAGGCGCTGGTGCGAATCCCCACCGTCAACCCGCCCGGCAACGCCTACGAGGCCTGCGCGCGGCTGCTCGGCGAGCGGCTCGCGGCGCGCGGATTCGCGGTCGAGTACGTCCGCGCGCACGGCGCGCCGGGCGACCGCGACGCCCACCCGCGCGTCAACGTCGTCGCCCGGCTGCAGGCGCCGGGCGGGCTGGCCGGCGGCGACTGCGTGCACTTCAACGGCCATATCGACGTCGTCGAAGCCGGCGCGGGATGGACGCAGGACCCGTTCGGCGGCGCGCGGGTCGGCGGACGGATCTACGGGCGCGGCAGCTGCGACATGAAGGGCGGTCTCGCCGCCGCCGTGATCGCCGCCGAGGCTCTGGCCGCGAGCGGCCTGCGCTGGCGCGGCGCGGTCGAGATCAGCGGTACGGTCGACGAGGAGTCCGGCGGCTACGCCGGCGTCGGGTATCTTGCCGAGCGCGGGTATTTCAGCCGCCCGCGCGTGCAGCACGTGATCATCCCCGAGCCGCTGGGCGTGGACCGCATCTGCGTCGGCCACCGCGGCGTCTGGTGGGGCGAGGTCGCCACGCGCGGGCGCATCGCGCACGGGTCGATGCCCTTCCTCGGCGACTCGGCGATCGCGCACATGGCGGCCTTCCTGCACCGGGTCGAGTCCGAACTGCAGCCGCGGCTGGCGCAGCGCCGCACCGCCGAGCCGGTCGAGCCGCCCGGCGCACGGGTCTCGACGCTGAACGTCAACAGCGTGCACGGCGGGCAGCCCGAGCAGGCCTTCGCGACCGACGCGCAAGGCCGGCCCGCCGGCGAGCTGCCGGCACCGGTCGTCGCCGACCGCTGCCGCGCGGTGATCGACCGCCGCTTCATCGCCGAGGAGACGCTGGCCGAGGTCAAGGCCGAGATCGTCGCCATGCTCGACGAGCTGCGCCGAAAGCGCGCCGGGTTCGACTACGAGCTGCGCGACATCATGAGCTTCCTGCCGACTGCCACGCCGCGCGACGCGCCGGTGGTGCTCGCCACCGCGCGCGCGATCGCGCGCGTGCTCGGCCGCGAGCCGCGCCTGATCGCCAGCCCCGGCACCTACGACCAGAAGCACATCGTCCGCACCGGCCGCCTCGACCAGTGCATCGCCTACGGCCCAGGCATCCTCGAGCTGGCGCACCAGCCCGACGAATATGTCGAGGTCGACGACCTGCTGCACGCGGCGCAGGTGATGGCGGCGGCGGCGTGGGAGCTGACGGGGAGCGCGGCGGGGGCGGGCTGAAATCGGGGTCAGGCGCCGGCCCGGAGGTCAGAAGGGGAGATCGTCGTCGTCGTCTTCCGGCGGCCTCGCGCCCGGGCCGCGCTCGACGATCGCGAGCACGCGCGCGATCCATTGCGCTGGCCGCAGCCCATAGTCGATCACGCCGCCGCAACCGCGGTCCAGCCAGTCCAGCGCGAGCTGCTCGTAGACCGGCTGCCAGCCCTCGCCCGCGCGCAGCTGCATCTGCGGGTTCGGGAAGTAATGCCCGTTGCGCGCGCGCACCCACAGCCGGCGCGCCGGCAGGTAGCTGCTGTGGACCTCGGCGCGCGCCAGCACCTGGTTGAGGTAGCTGCGCTTGCGGCGCCGGTCGGGCCACAGCCAGGCGGGCAGCTCCTGCAGCACGTCATGCAGCTGGTCGGCGAAGAAGCCCGTCTGGTAGCGGTACGGCGCGAGCCGGCGCGTGATGCACCGCGACCATTGCGTCTTCAGCCCGGCGAGCATCAGCGTCAGCACCCAGTACTCGCCCTGGTGGCGCTCCAACCGGACGAGCCGGCCGTCGGTCTGCACGTCCAGCGCCGGCGGTGCCAGCAGATCGAAGAGCGCCGGCAGGCCCTTGCCGGCGAAGCCCGCCTCCTGCATCGCGCGGGCCACGGCGTGGTCCCATGCGCTGTGGCCGAACTCGTCGCGCCGCGCCGGGTCGGCCCCCTTGGCCAGCAGCGCCTCCACCAGCGGCGCGTTGCCGGCCTGCGCCGCGAGCATCAGCGGCGTCGCGCCGACCGGCGCGGCATGGTCGGCGCCGTACTGATCGGCCAGCCGCAGCAGCTCCTTGACGTTGCGCGCCATGTAGGGTTGCAAGTGGCGCTGGCGCGCCGCAGCCGCGGTGCGGCGGGTCAGATGCTGCATGGCGGCCCAGGGGTTTTCGAAGCCATAGGGGTCGGGCATCAGGCTGCCGGCGCCGACGAGGACGTGCTGGATCATCAGGCCGCGCGCGGCGGGGAAGCCGGCCTCGCCCAGCTCCTGCACCCACGCGTGCTGGCCGTGCCAGAAGGCATAGTCGAACAGCGTCTGGCGCGGCTTGCTGCTGGGCTGCTTCGGGTCCAGCGCCCTGGGCGCCAGCTCCTCGATCAGCGCGCGGCTCCACGGCGTCCACGGCACGGGCTTGTGCTGCAGGAAGGTCTCGCGGATCGCCTGCGCCTGCTCGGCCTTGCCCTGCAGCTCGAGCCGTCGCGCCTCCTGCGCCCACTCGTCCTGGCTGGACCTGGCGACCGGCTGCGCCGCCGCCTCGCCGAGCTGCAGCCCGAGCAGCGCCAGCAGCGGGTGGCCGTGGTCCTGCTCGATGAGCGTCAGCGTCTCGACGGCGCGCGTCATCGCGACATAGAGCGCGTTGACGTGGAACTTGTACAGCTCGAGCGACTTGTCGCCCTTGTCGCGCGCACGCCGGTATGCGAGCTCGCCGCCGTTCAGGTCGGCCGCGCCGACGCCGTCGCAGACCTCGGCGTAGGCCTGGCGCTGGCCCGATACCAGGCCGAACAGCAGCACATGCGGGTACTCCAGGCCCTTGGCCTCGTGCACCGAGAAGACCAGCGGCGTGTGCAGGACCTGGCGCGCGGCGTGCTTGTCCTCGTCGCGCAGCACGATCACCGCGTGCCGCGCCGACTGCCGCGTCGCGGCATCGAGCTGCGCCAGCGTCCTGTCCCTGGCGTCGAGCAGCCGCACCTGGCCCGGCTCGGGCGAGGTGCACTGGACGAGGAAGTTGCTCTCGCGGTCGACCGAGCCGAAGCGCGCCTGCTTGACCTCGAGCAGCCGGTTCGCCAGCGCGGTGACGGCGCGCGTGTTGCGGAAGTTGGCGCGCAGAAGCTGCAGCGGCTGGCGCTGCGCGGCGTCGCCGGCCAGGCCGCGCCAGAACAGGCTCTTCAGCGCCGACCAGCTGAAGAAGTTCGGGTGCACGATCTGGTGGCTGTCGCCGCACAGGATGAACTGCCCCGGGTGCTTCAGCAGCGCCAGCACCAGCGCAAGCTGCACCGGGGTGAGGTCCTGCACCTCGTCGACGACGACGAAGTCGTAGACCGGCGCCTGATGCGCGGCGATCTGCGTACGCCAGTCGTGTGCGACTAGGTTGCTGTCGAACTGGCCGGTCTCGTCGAGCCAGGCGCGGTAGCGCTGAAAGAGGCCATGCGCCAGCTCGCGCTGTGCCGCATCGAGCAGGCTCTGCCGCGTGCCCAGCGCGAGATAGTCGGCCAGCGACAGCGGCCCGTCCGGCTGCGCGCCGATGACGCCGCGGAACTCCTCGAACAGCGCCTGCGCGTCCAGCTCGCCGAGCTGGCGCAGGCTCTGGCGGTGGCGGTCGCACCAGGCCGCGAACGCGCTCAGCGTGACCTCGCGGCCGGGCGGCACGCGCAGCGTTTCCAGCAGCTCGCGGTAGCTGAGGAAGTCGACCTCCTGCTTCGGGTTCTCGAAGCCGTGCGCGGCATGCAGCGAACGCGCGCTCTGCGCGAGGTAGGCCGACAGCGTCACGTACAGCACGCGGCCCTCGGCCTCGCGCAGCCGCGCCAGCGTGACCGCGGTCTTGCCCGACCCGGCCGAGCCGATCACGACCAGCGGCGCCGGGTGGCGGTAGGCCTCGTCCTGCGCTTCGTCGAAGACGATCGGCTTGTCCAGCAGCTCGAACTTCGTGCGGCCCGGGCCGAGCCAGCGCAGCGGCGTGGCCTCGGCGGCCAGCGCGGGGGCCTTCGGTTCGGCCGCGGGTTCGCGCTCGATGCGCGCCTCGTC
The DNA here is from genome assembly GCA_016191995.1 of Burkholderiales bacterium. GTDB lineage: Bacteria > Pseudomonadota > Gammaproteobacteria > Burkholderiales > Burkholderiaceae_C > Rubrivivax. Next base: position 7,394 of record JACPVA010000051.1, read on the forward strand.
CACCGTCGCGCCGCGCAGGAAGCGCGAACGCTCGTAGGCATGGTTCTCGATCACCTCGAGCGCCAGGCACACGGTCTCGGTGCCGCACTCGCCTTCCGGGCGCTCGATGCGCGCGAACTGCAGCAGCAGCCGGTTCGTGTAGTCGAGCTTGGCGCGGTAGTAGCTCCCCGAGGGTCCGGCGTGCAGCTTCTTCACGTCGGCCGTGCGGAAGTCGCCGGCCTCGATCGCCGCCTTGACCTTTTCGAACGCGGCCTTGACGCGGTGCAGGTTCAGGTCCTTGTATCGAAGCAGGCGCATGCGGATGGCGGGTTGGCGGGCGGAAAGGGCGGTGCCGTAGGCTTGTCAGGAGTCGACACCCTTCATCGGCTGCACGCGCTGCCGATGGTTGCCCACGTTGTCGCCTTGGATGCACGGCGAGCGGGTTGCGCGCACTTCATCGACCTTGCGGTCGGCCTCGCTGCCGGTCAGCGCCAGCACCTCGACCGCGGTCTCGTGCTCGAAGGCGTGCGACTTGTCGGTGTTGCGATAGTGGCGGTACATGGCCCAGTAGAAGCCGACGGCGCTGACCGGGCCCAGCGCCAGCAGGAGGAGGATGGCTTCGCTGTCCATGTCAGTTATCCATGGCCATGGTGCGAGCACGCCAGGTTCGACGCATGAAACCGGCCCAGCCAAGCCCTTGCGCGGATCCGGCTTCGCCGGTCCGCAGCAAGCGCCCCCCTCGGGGGAGCAGCGAACGAAGTGAGCGTGGGGGCGACATGTCAGCACCGCCCGGCCGCCCCGAAGGTGCTGACCGCCCCCTCGGGGGGCAGCGAACGAAGTGAGCGTGGGGGCAAGATGTCACCTCGAGATGATCCACAGCGCCAGCGCCTCAACCACCGTGCCGAGGGTCAGCGCCGCGAGAAGAAGCTTCCACTGCTGCACCGGCACGCTGCCCATGGTCTCGCCGGTGCGCCCGTTGACGGCGATGTAGTGCAGCAGGCCGCCGCCCGACCCGGGCTGGTGGTACGCGTACAGCCACACCGGCAGGTACATCGAGACCCAGCGCGTGCCCTTCAGGTCCATGCGCTCGCGCTCCCAGCGCACGCCGCGGTCGTAGCGCCGCACCGAGGGCTGCATCTGGGCACGGGCGATCGCGAGCATCTGCTCCTGCACCCGCGGCATCAGGTGCTGCACGTCGCGGTCACGCTTCTCCGAGCTGTAGCCGACGAGGTAGGAGGCATTCCACTGCACCGCGTTCTTGGTGTCGAACGGCAGAATGGTGTTGATGACGTTGTGGGTGTTGCTGCGGGTGTCGAGGTTGCCGCGCCTGGCGCTGGATTCGAGCGTGAGGTCGTCCACCGTGAAGTCGACGTGGCGCTGCACGCGCCAGACGTCGGCGTCGTAGTAGGTCTGCTTGTTCTTGCCCTCGCCCCGCGTATAGCGGCGCGTCTCGATCTCGCCGAGGCCCGCCGCGTCGGCGCTGCCGCGCGCGTCGACCACCATGTACGGCAGGTAGACGCCCACCACGTTCTCGGGCGTGAACTCGTCCTTGAAGGCCTTCAGCGCGAACAGGCTGCGCTTGCCTACGAACTGGCGGATGCGCGCCACCGCATCGTCCTTCTTCACGTGAAACGGCAGCACTGCGTCGGGCACGGCGCCGTTGTCGATCTGCTCGTTCACGCCCAGCACATGCCGGCACCAGTGGCAGCGCGCGGTCAGCGCGGTCTCGGTATTGATCACCACCTCGGCGCCGCAGCCGCCACACTTGTAGCTGCGCAGGCTCTGCGCATCGGCGGCAATGTCGCGCGCGCCGGACGCGACCTGCGTGCCCTGCAGCTCGGCGATGCCCTCGCCCAGCCCAAAGGCTTCCTCGACCCGGGTGGCGGCCCATTCGTGGCGGCAATATAGGCAGATCAGCCGGTCGGACCCGGCCCGCTGCCGCAGCTCGGTCGAGCCGCACTTGGGGCAGCGGTTCAGGCCGTCGCGCAGTTCCTTGGACGAGGTGTCGATCGCGGCGGGGTCGGGGGCCAGCAGCTCGTCGCGGATCGGCTGGGGCAGCGTTTCCGGGTCCAGCCCGAGATCCCCCGGCGCAGGCGGCATGTCCTGCGGCGAGCCCGGCCCGGTGGGCCCGGTGGGCCCGGTGGGCCCGGTGGATTCGGGGGATGGGTGGTGCGCCATGCGCTGCGCCGGCGCTTACAGGCCCAGCGCCTTGGCCTTGACCGCGTCGTAGTCGGCCTGGGTGATGAGGCCGGCGTCGAGCATCTGCTTGGCCTTGGTCAGGCGGGCGATGGGGTCGTCGGCCGCCGAGGCGGCGGGAGCCGACGACGCCTGCGGCGCGGGCGCGCCGGCTGGCGCCACCGGCTGCTGCAGGCCGGCCAGGCCACCCAGGCCGCCGGTCGCGATGCCCATGCCCACGATGCCGCCGACACCTGCGTTCTCGCCCGCGGCCTGGATGCCCGCCGCCACCGAAGCCTGCAGGTTGGCGTTGCCACGCGCGCCGGTCAGCGCGTCGGCGCGCTGCACCGTCTTGAGAATCTCGCGCGTGTGGGCGTCGTACTCGATGGAAACGATGGCTGTCTTGACGATGACGAGACCACGGTCGGTCTTCCAGCGGTAGGCGCGCTCGACCGCCTCGGACAGGCTGGCGGCAAAGCCGAGGGCGTCCTGCTGGATGCGGGTGATGCGGTTGCCCTTGGCCGGGTCGTTGGTGTAGAGGCTGAAGGCCGGCGCCAACGAACTCACGACCTCGTTGAACAACTGGCTGGCCGCCGCGTTGTCCAGATCGGTGAAGTCGAACACCCGGCCGGGCTGCAGGTAGCTGGCGGGAACGAAGCTCTTGACGAAGCGGATCGGATCGACGATCTGCAGCGTGTAGCTGCCGCGGGTGATGGCGCCGACCTGCGCGTTCAGGTAGCCGTCGTCCCAGTAGATCTCGGACTGGGTCCCGAAACGGTTGTCCGGCAGCTCCTTGAGCGAGACGAAGAACGCGGCCTGCTGCGCTCCGGGCTGGCCGCCGAACTTGAAGCGCTCCCAGCTCTGCAGCACCAGAGACTCGAACAGCCCGCCGCCGCTGAAGATCGACTTGGACTGCAGGTCGTCCGAATTCCACTCGTAGGCACCGGCCTCGGCCGCGAAGGCGGTGATCGCGCCGTCCTGCATCAGCAGCAGGCCGTAGCCCTCGGGCACGACGATGCGCGAGCCGTTGCTGATGATGTTCGACGAACCGCGGGTGTTGGAGCCGCGCCCGGCGTTGGTGCCGCGCGGCACCGCCGCGAACAGCGCGGCCGTCGCCGGCAGGCCATCGGGCACGGTGTAGAAGTCCTTCCACTGGTCGGCGAGCGACCCGCCGATCGATCCAACCGCTGCCTGGACGAGTCCCATGATGCGTTCCTTTGCGAGTGCCTGGCCGGGTGTGGCGCCGCCCGCCCGGGGGCAGGCCGGCGAAAAGCATATCCGACCGCGCGTCCCGGCAGACTGCCGTCGCCCGGAATCCCGGCACGACGGACAGCGCCGGCCCCCGCATCGTGGTGGAGTGCGCCCTGCGGCGGGCGTCCCGGCGGCCGGGCGATGGCTTGCACGATGGCGGGACGGGACAATGCGCGCTGTTACGTCGGCGGATGTCGCATTGAGGGGCTCGAGTCGAAAAGCGTTGACGGGACAACGGCTTGCGATTGGGCCCTCGGCTTGTGGCGACTCGAGCGACCCGTCTGGCTACCTGGATTGCATGAGCTTTCGTGGGATGGCGACGGACGCCGCGAACTGTCAGCCAGGCGAGGGTGCCCGAACCGCGCGCAAAGCAGGCAACAGCGCGGGAACGTCGGTCACCACGATGCTCCACAGCGTGTCGTTGTCGATGCCGAGATAGGCGTGGATCAGACGGTTGCGCGTGGCGATGATCATGCGCCAGGGCACCTGGGGATGCGCTTGCCGAACGTCCTCGGGGACGTGGGTCGCGGCCTCGCCGATGAGTTCGAGGTTGCGCAGGGTGGCGTCGTACACCAGCGCATTGGAAACGAACGCGTTCTGGTCCAGCCCAGCCGTGTAGGCCAGCACCTTCTCGGCGAAGGCGATCATGTCATCGACGTACAAGCGCCACTCGCGCATGCCGTCAGACATGTACGGCCTCACGCTCGACATAGGGCCGCAGCTCAGGGCGCAGCGCCTTGTCGGTGACGAGGTCCACCCTCCGCCCGAGCAAGTCCTCCAGAAAGAACTGCACGCCAAAGTAGCGTGACGACGTAGCCGGCCCGTCGAACGCGACCAGGATGTCCACGTCGCTGTCGGCACGCGCTGAATCGCGGACGACCGACCCGAAGAGTGCGAGCCCGGTCACTCCATACCGGAGGCCGAGCTCTGCCTTGCTGGCGGCCAGTTGCCGCAGCACATCAGCGCGGTTCATGGTGGCTTCCTTCGCTCGTGTCGATGCGGACATGGGAGTTCATCCGCCCGCGCCTTCTGCAATGAGCACCTCGGCCGGGATCCCGAGACTGCGGTGCAGGCGCCGGATCATGGCCAGCGTCAGCGGGCGCTTGCGGCTCAGCACCTCGTACACCCGATTCGGACGGCCGATGATCGGCTCGAGGTCCTTCACCGTCAGGCCGCTCTGCTCCATCCGGAACTTGATCGCCTCCACGGGGTCGGGCGCGCCGATCGGGAAGTGCCGGGCCTCGTAGGCCTGCACCAGCGTGGCCAGGATGTCCAGCCGGTCGCCCTTCGGCGTGCCCGGCGCCGGGTCGGACTCCATCAAGGCCGAAATGTCGGCGAGAGCTGCCTGGTAGTCGGCCTCGGTGTGGATCGGGCGGATGTTCACGGTGACCTCGCTCAGTTCGGTTCGATGGTGTGGGCGTCGATCGCGTCGTACTGCTGGTGCGTGCCGATGAACCTCACGTAGACGATTTGCAGGCGGTAGGCGATGGCGACGATGAGCCGGTACTCGTTGCCCTCGATGTTGAAGACCACGCGCCGGATCTTCAGGATGCTGGCGCTCCGGTACTGCGCCTTGATGTCCGACGGCTGCTTCCACGACGCCTTCGAGGCTTCCTCGAACCACGCCTTCAGGGGCTGCTCGGCATCCTGGTGCCGCAGCCAGAATGCTCTCAACGTGGCAACGGCGACAACTCGCACACGGTCAGTTTAGTCCCAAATTGGGACTGTCGTCAAAACCGATCATGCAATACGCCATTTCGACGCCTATTTGCACCCATTCAAGGCGCCAGTCGGATCAATGCCGAGGCGACTTCGCGGGACTGTTGCGCCAAGCCTCCAAGTCGATCGCGCGATCCACCTGCCAGGCCAAGCAGGCCCCGCAAGCCGCGCGCCCGGCAACCATCGCGGCGAGGTAGATGGCCCCCGCGGGTACGAACGCAATCATGCCGACGTCACGCCAGCCCCGACCGCGACCCCGTGCCGGATCTGAAGGGACTTCAAGATCCCCAAGAAGCCCGCTGAAACCCGAAATCTCCAGCATTCATGCGGGTATGCGGGTGGCAAACGGGCCGGCGTGAGACGCGCGCCCCTACATCAGCACGATGTCGTATTGAGGGGCTCGAATCGAAAAGCGTTGGCGGGACAATGCCTTGCGATGGGGCCCTCGACTTGTGGCGACTCGAGCCACCCGTCTGGCTACCTGGATCGCATGGGCTTTCATGGGATGTCGCGGGCGGCGATGCGCCGACGCTCCGGCAAGAAGTGCTGTCGTGGAGAAAGTCAAATTGCCGACGCTCCCCGGGTCGCCCAGTCTCGCAGCTGGGCCGACTGCCCGTCGTCCAGCGCGAGTTGCTCCCTCCGGCACAACTCGAGCACGCTGCCGACGAAGCGCTGCGCCAGGGCCTGCGGATCGTCAGCGCCTGCGCCGAAGTCATAGCCACCGAGCTGAATGCCCTTCAGGACAAAGCTCACGTCGCCTCGACTCACGGCATGTCCGCCGTCGCGGCACCGGTCTCGTACGCGCTTGCCCGTCTCGGACAGCTGGAACGGGTGCACGGCCAGGTCCTGCGCGAGGCTGGCCAACACCGCTGACAGTTCGCCTGGCGACAAGATCGGCAAGCCGGTCGCGGCATGGACCAGGTTGATGACCGGCCACAGGTCCTGATCCCGCCCCCAGTCCGCCGCCTTCGCCTGACCATCGGGGTCAGGCCCTGCCGTGGGGAAGGCCGGGTCGGTGACCACACCGCCGGCCGTCGACCAGTCGATGCGCAAGGGTGCCAGTTCAAGGGACTCCAGCAGGCGCCGGAACGTGCCCTTGCCACCCCAGTCGGCCGCGATCACCCCTTGCCTGTCGATGATGATCTGCGCAAGACGGCTACACGGCACCGGGCGCCCTGCCGTGCGCATCTCGTCCCGGATCAACTGGCTGATGGCCGCGAGGCCATTGACCGCCGGCGCACCGCCATTGGACGGGCCAGCGTTCCGCTCAGGGCCCACGTGCCGCACGGGGTCGAGCACCACGCCAGCATCCCACTTGACGACCAGCGGATCCAGCTTCAGCGAGTCGACCAGGGTCCGGAAGTTGGTGAAGCCGGCCCAGTCGGCCGCATCGAGACCCTTCACTTCTGCAGGCAGCTTGCTGGCAATCCACGGCAGCGATACCGGCTTGCCCGAAGCTGCCACTGTCCTGGCGATGAAGCTGGCGACGTCCCGGGCCACATCGCTCTTGGCGCGCACGGGCATCGAGGGCGGCGAGGCTGGCTCAGGATCTTCGAAGCCCAGGCCAGCGCGAACGAACTCGTCCTGGTCGATCAGCAAGTCCGCCGAGGCCTGGTACGCGGCCGATGGGAACCCGATGGCCAGCACGGTGGTGCGCCGGTCCCAGCGCCGAAGCTTGCGCAATACCGGCGTGAAGTCGGCGTCGGCAGAAAAGACGATGAACTCGTCGTAGTGCACCTGATGCTGAAGCAGGTCGACGATGTCCAGCACCATATGGATGTCGGTGCTGGTCTTGCCCTCGCTGGTCATCGCCGGGCAGTCGATGATCTCGAAGCCGGCTCGATTGAACGCCGGACGGAAGCGCTGGTAGACCTGCGGGTTGAGGTAGCAGCGCCGCACCAGCAGGCGCCGCGCAGCACCCTCGGGCGCATGTGGCGGCGCGTGCAGTGACTGCGTGAGCCATTGGATCCAGTCCAGAGGCCGCAAGGCGAACCGATCGGCCGCGGCGGGATCGAGTCGCCTCAGGCCGGAGAAGACGTTGTCGAAATCGACGAACAGTGCGCTCTTCATGTTCGGTTCAACTCCATGCGCGTTCCCTGCTGGTCACCATGGGTTCAGCCCGACAGCAGGTCGGGTCGATGCGCCTTCAGCCAAGCCCGCATGTGCCCCTGCAACGCCTGCGCGCTGGCCAGACACTCGGCGGCCACGGCATCGGGGATGAGATCGCCCGAGTAGTCGGACAGGTTGCGAAGCTTCCGCAGCGCGTCGAGCACGATGACCTGGGCCGGTGCGACGCCCACGCTGGTGGTGAGGGTCTGGATGGCGGTCTGGTGGTGTCCGGGCTTGCTGGTCAGCGTGCGGTAGCCGTTGGCCTGCAACGCCACCATCGACAGCTGCATGATGGCCTTGTAGGCCGCGTCGAAACGGTTCTCCGCGCTCAAGCCGGCCAGTTGCGCATCGGCGAGGTTGCGTTGCGCGGCAGCCAGGAGCTTGCCGACAGTGGCCGCGTCCGGCTGGATCGCGTCAAGGCTGATGCCCAGCAAGTTCTTCAAGGTCATGGGCATTTCCGATCAGGAAGATCTTGGGGCGCGCGAGCACATCCCGCAAGAACGGCTCCGAGCGAGCCTTCGCTGCAAACTCGTCGAGCGCGAAGACCTTCGGATTGATCTCGCGGCCCAGGGTGGTCTGTGCCGGATACAGGGCCTCCACCACGTCGCGGAAGCCGGCATCGCCGACCAGGAGCACATCGATGTCACTGCCTGGCGCTTCCTCGCCGCGGGCGACCGATCCGAAGACGAAGGCCAGCTTCACGCGCGCGGCCAGCGGCGCCAGCGCTGCCGAGAGCACGTCACCCAGGCCCGAGGTCTTGCGCAGGATGCTGGCCAGCTCGGCGAAGATCGGACCCCTGGTGTTGGCGCTGTAGACCTGCTGGTTGCCGCGCTTCTCGCGTCGCAGCAGCCCCGCCTCGGCCAGCTTGGTGAGTTCGCGCGTGATCGTGCCGGCCGGCAGCCCCGTGCGGCGAGCGACCTCCCGGCCATGCAGCGCTTCTTCCGGCCGCAGCAACAGCAGCTCGAGCACGCGGCGGCGGTACTCGGGGAACAGCAGCGAGGCCAGGGGTTGATGCATGGAAGGCGTCGATTGTCGCTTTATCTGCATCGATTTGCCAGGGGGGGGCCTGGTCAAACTCGATACAGCGACTACGGCCGCCTACCAGCTGAAGAACACCGGCAACATCATTCGCCGAGACGGCCTGCTCTACAAGCTGGACCTCCTGCTGCCGGATCCGGCTCTGCCGATCCGCCTGCACGAGTGTCGCCAGCGAGCCCGTGGCAAGGGCGAGAAAGGCGCATCCGAACAGTCCACAACGATAAGCGGCCTATTCGCGCGGCTCCAGAACAGCGACAACCTGGAGGACGCGCCGCCAATCAGCATGCCAATCACGGTGCGGGGCCGGCAAGTCATCGCCCGCGTGTTCGCCTTCAGGCCAACGCGTGCTGAGACCTACCGTTCCAACGAGGGCGTGATCTCCACGGTCAACGGCCAGGCGCATGCCGGGACTTCAAGAGCCCAGAAGAAGGCCCGCTGAAACCCGAGATCTCCAGCATTCATGCGGGTATGCGGGTGGCAACCGGGCCGGCGTGGGACGCGAGCCCCTACATCAGAACGATGTCGTACTGCTCCGGCCCCAGCACCGGATCGGTGCTCAGCGAGATCGGCTTGCCGATGAAGGCCGACAGCTCGGCCAGGTGCGCGCCCTCCTCGTCGAGCAGCATCTCGACCACCGCCGCGCTGGCGACGACGCGGAATTCCCTGGGGTCAAACTGACGCGCCTCGCGCAGGATCTCGCGCAGGATGTCGTAGCACACGGTGCGCGCGGTGCGCACCTGGCCGCGGCCGCCGCAGGTCGGGCAGGGCTCGCACAGCATCTGCGCCAGGCTCTCGCGCGTGCGCTTGCGCGTCATCTCCACCAGCCCGAGCTGGGTGAAGCCGCTGATCGTCGTGCGCACGCGGTCGCGCGCGAGCTGCTTGCGCAGCTCGGCCAGCACCGCCTGCCGGTGCTCCTCGCGCACCATGTCGATGAAGTCGACGACGATGATGCCGCCCAGGTTGCGCACCCGCAGCTGGCGCGCGATCGCGCCGGCGGCCTCGAGGTTGGTCTTGAAGACGGTGTCGTCGAAGTTGCGCGCGCCGACGTAGCCGCCGGTGTTGACGTCGACCGTCGTCAGCGCCTCGGTCGGGTCGATGATCAGGTAGCCGCCGCTCTTGAGGTCGACGCGCCGGCCGAGCGCGCGCACGATCTCCTCCTCGATGCCGAAGAGGTCGAAGATCGGCCGCTCGCCGCGGTACAGGTCGAGCTTGTCGACCGCGCGCGGCATGTAGCGGCGGCCGAAGGCCTGCAGGGCCTCGAACTGCAGCTTCGAGTCGATGCGCACGGTCTGCGTGCCTTCGCCGGTGAGGTCGCGCAGCACACGCTCGGCGAGGCTGAGGTCCTGGTGCAGCAGCGTGCCCGGCGGGCTGGCGAGCGCGCGCTCGCGGATCGTCGCCCACACGGCGCGCAGGTAGGCGATGTCGTCGGCGAGCTCCTCGTCGGTCGCATCCTCGGCGTTGGTGCGCAGGATGAAGCCGCCGACCGCGGCGCCGTCCTGCGTCGACAGCCGCTGCACGCGCTCGCGCAGCTGCTCGCGCAGCTCCTGCGGGCCGATCTTCTGCGAGATGCCGATATGCCGGTCCTGCGGCAGGAAGACCAGCAGCCGGCCGGCGATCGAGATCTGCGTCGACAGCCGCGCCCCCTTGCTGCCGATCGCATCCTTGACGACCTGCACCGTCAGCGTCTGCCCGTCGTGCAGCCGGCGCTCGATCGGCACCGGCGGCGCGTCGCCGCGGCCGCCGCCGTTGCCGTCGTACAGGTCGGCGACATGCAGGAACGCGGCGCGCTCCAGGCCGATGTCGATGAAGGCGCTCTGCATGCCGGGCAGCACGCGCGCGACCTTGCCGAGGTAGACGTTGCCGACCTGGCCGCGCTCGAGCGTGCGCTCGATATAGAGGTCCTGCAACGCCGCGTTCTCGACGACGGCCACGCGCGTTTCCTGCGGGGCCCAGTTGATCAGGATGTCCTGGCTGGCCATGCATGCAGTCTAGGCGAGCGCGGCACCTCGGCTGCTCGGGACCATCCCCCGGGACAGGGGGCAGGCCGCAGCGGCCGGGGCTGCGCCCGGGCGGCAGCGTCCGCGGCACCGAACTCGACGCGGCAACTGCGCCGCGCGCAATGCGATCAGACCGCCAGCCTCAGCCCTGCCGCGCGCAGCAGTTGCGCGGTCTCGTACAGCGGCAGCCCCATGATGCCGGAATGGCTGCCGTCGACATGCGCGATCCAGCCCGCCAGCGCGCCCTGGATGGCGTAGGCACCGGCCTTGCCGAAGGGCTCGCCCGTGGCGACATAGGCGTCGATCGTCGCCGCCGGCAGCGACGCGAAGCGGACATGCGAAACCTGCAGCGCCTGCCGCCCGCGGCGCCCATGCCGCAGTGCGACCGCGGTCAGCACGCGGTGCGTGCGCCCGGACAGTGCGCGCAGCGTGGCCGCAGCCTCGGCCGCATCGGCCGGCTTGCCGAGGATTCGCCGGCCGAGCGCGACCGTCGTGTCGGCGCACAGGATCGCGCCCGGTGCCAGACCCCGTCGGGCGTGACGCGCGACCGCCGCGCGCAGCTTGGCGCGCGTGACGCGGACGACGTAGTCCGCAGGCAGCTCGCCCAGCCGCGGCGCCTCCAGCGCCTCGGCGTCCTCGTCGTCGTCGGGCAGCAGCAGCTCGGGCTGCACGCCGATCTGCGCCAGCAGCTGCAGCCGGCGCGGGCTCTGCGACGCGAGGTAGACGCGCATCGCCTCACTCCCGGTGGTAGGGGAGGCCGGCCCCGATGGACCACGCGCGGTACAGCGCCTCGGCCAGCAGCACGCGTGCCAGCGCATGCGGCAGCGTCAGGTCCGACAGCCGCAGCGTCTCGTCGGCGCGGGCCTTGATCGAGGCATCCAGGCCGTCGGGGCCGCCGATCAGCAACGCGACGTCGCGGCCGTCGGCCTGCCAGCGGCGCAGCCGCTCGGCGAGCTGCGCGCTGGCGATGCGCTCGCCTCGCTCGTCGAGGACGACGCGGCGCCAGGGCGTGCCGCTGCCGGCCAGCGCCGCCTCCAGCCGCGCCGCCTCGGCGGCCATGCACTGCGCCGGCGTGCGTCCGCCGCTGCGCGGCTCGGCCTTGACCTCGACGAGCCCGAAGCGCCACTCGGGCGGGAAGCGCTTGGCGAAGTCGGCCCAGGCCGCATCGGCCCAGGCCGGCTGCCGCTGGCCGACCGCGACGACGCGCAGCCGCACCGCGCCCTCGTGCAGTGCTCTACCCGCGCGCCGCGCGCCGGCGCGCCGGCGTCTTCGTCGCGGCGGCGCTGGCGGCGGTGCCGGCCTTGGCCGGCGGCCGCTTCGGTGCGGCCCTCCTCGTTGCCGCCGCGCCTGCCGCGACCTTGGCCGCCGGCTTCTTCGGCGCCGCCTTCTTCGCCCCCGCCGGCCTCGCGGCCGCCTTCGCCGCCGGCTTCGTCGCCGCCGGCTTCTTCGGCGCCGGCGGCTTGCCCGCGGCCTTGCCCGCGTCAGCCGTCGTTGCCGCCGGCTTCGCCGCGGCGGCCTTCCTGGTGGCCGGCTGCGCGGCGGCGGCCTTCTTCGCCGGCGTACGGCCCGGCTTGCCTGTCGCGCCGATCTTCATGCGCACCGGCTTGCCGCCCCAGATCTCCTCGAGGTGGTAGTAGTCCCGGATCGCCGGCTGCATGATGTGCGCGACCGCGGCGCCGCAGTCGACGATGATCCACTCGCCGCTGGCCTCGCCCTCGGTGCGCAGCACCTGCAGGCCGCGCGCCTTGACGGTCTCGCGCACGCTGGACGCCAGCGCCTTGGTCTGGCGGTTGCTGGTGCCCGAGGCGATGATCACGCGCTCGAACAGCGGCGAGAGCGCCTCGGTGTCGAAGACGACGATGTGCTGGGCCTTGACGTCTTCCAGGCCATCGACGATGGCGCGCTGCAGTTTTCGGATGTCCATTCAGCGGGCGTTGCCTTCCCTGTAGAGAGTGTGGAGGTCAATATAACGTGCCACCGCGGGCGGCACCAGATCGTCGATCGGCGCGCCGCGCGCGACGCGCGCGCGAATCTCGGTCGACGAGATGTCGAGCATCGCCAGCGGCACGACGCGGTGCGGGTGCCGTAGCACCTCGGCATGCGGCGCCGGATGCAGCCCCGGGCGGTTCGCGACCGCCAGCGTGACGCGCGCGAGCAGCTCGCGCCAGTCCTGCCAGGTATGCAGCCCGGCATACTGGTCGGCGCCGATCAGCAGCACCCACTCGGCGCCGGGCTCGCGCGCCTGCAGCGCGCGTACGGTGTCGAGCGTGTAGCTCGGCCCGGCGCGGTCGAGCTCGATGCGGTCGAGGACGAAGCGCGGCTCGCCGTCGATCGCGAGCCGCACCATCGCCTCGCGGTGCTGCGCCGGCGTGACGGTGCGCGTCTTCTGCCACGGCTGGCCGGCCGGGATCCAGCGCACCTCGGCCAGCGCGAGTTGCACCAGCGCGCTCGCCGCCAGCGCGACATGCGCGCGGTGCGGCGGGTCGAAGCTGCCGCCGAACAGGCCGATGCGCTTCACCGGGCTCGCTTCACGACGGGTCCGATGCCGCCGCCGGCGTGGCCGGCAGCGGCGCCGACACGGCTGGCGGCGACGGCGGCGCGCCGTCCTCGGCCCACTCGCGCGGGCGCAGGAAGTCGGTATACAGCCGCGCCTCGGGCGTGCCCGGCGCCGGCTGCCAGGCATAGCGCCACTTCACGACCGGTGGCATCGACATCAGGATGCTCTCGGTGCGGCCGCCGCTTTGCAGCCCGAACAGCGTGCCGCGGTCGTGCACGAGGTTGAACTCGACATAGCGGCCGCGCCGGTAGGCCTGGAAGTCGCGCTCCCGTTCGCCATAGGCGATCTCGCGCCGGCGGCGCAGGATCGGCAGGTAGGCGCCGTCGAAGGCGTCGCCGACCGCGCGCATCAGCGCGAAGCTGCGCTCGAATCCAAGCTCGCCGAAATCGTCGAAGAAGATGCCGCCGACGCCGCGCGGCTCGCCGCGGTGCGCGAGGAAGAAGTAGCGGTCGCACCAGCGCTTGAAGCGCGGGTACAGCTCGGCGCCGAACGGCGCCAGCGCATCGCGGCAGGCACGGTGGAATTGCGCCGCGTCGTCCTCGAAGCCGTAATACGGGGTCAGGTCCATGCCGCCGCCGAACCACACCACCGGCGCCGCCCCCGCCGGCCGCGCGGCGAACATGCGAACGTTCATGTGCGCGGTCGGCACGTAGGGGTTGCGCGGGTGGACGACGAGCGACACGCCCATGGCCTCGAACGGCGCGCCCGCCAGTTGCGGACGTGCCGCGGTCGCCGACGGCGGCAGCGCCGGCCCGCGCACATGGCTGAAGTTGCAGCCGCCGCGCTCGAACACGTCCCCGTCCTCGACCAGCCGCGTCAGCCCGTCGCCCTGCAGCCGCTCGCCCGGCGCACGCACCCAGCCGTCAGTGACGAAGGGCTTGCCGTCCTCGGCCTGCAACGCTGCGACCAGGCGATCCTGCAGCTGCGTCAGGTACGCGCGCACGGCCGCGGTGTCGGGGTCGCTCATCGCTCGTCCTGCCGCGTCGGCCCGATCGCGCGCGCCGCGCCGCCGGCGCCGCCGCTCAACGCGGCCGGATCGCGCGGTGCCCGATATCGCGCCGCCACACGGCCCCGTCGAGGTGGATGCGGCCGACGCCGTCGTAGGCGCGCTGCTGCGCCACGCGCGCCGAGTCGCCGAGCGCGGTCACGCACAGCACGCGCCCGCCGCTGCTGACGAGCCGGCCGTCGTGCAGCGCGGTGCCGGCGTGGAAGACCATCAGCTCGTCGCTGTCGGCCGGCACGCCGGTGACGAGGTCGCCGGTGCGCGGCCGGCCGGGGTAGCCGCTCGCCGCCATCACGACGCCGAGCGCGACGCGCCGGTCCCACTGCAGGTCGGCCTTGTCGAGCGTACCGTCGCAGGCGTGCATCAGCAGCTCGAACAGGTCGCTCTTCATGCGCATCAGGATCGGCTGCGTCTCCGGGTCGCCGAGCCGGGCGTTGAACTCGACCACGCGCGGCCGGCCCTGGGTATCGATCATCAGCCCGGCGTAGAGGAAGCCGGTGAACGGCGTGCCGTCGCGCGCCATGCCGGCGATCGCCGGGTGGACGATCTCGCGCATCACGCGCGCGTGCACCTCGGGGGTGACGATCGGCGCCGGCGAGTAGGCACCCATGCCACCGGTGTTGGGGCCGGTATCGCCGTCGCCGACACGCTTGTGGTCCTGGCTGGTCGCCAGCGGCAGCGCGTCGCGGCCGTCGCTGACGACGATGAAGCTCGCCTCCTCGCCGTCCAGAAACTCCTCGATGACGACGCGTGCCACGCCGCCGGCATGCTGCACGCCGAGCGTGTTGGCGCCGAGCATGTCGTCGATCGCCGCATGCGCCTCGGCCGCGGTCGCGGCGACGACCACGCCCTTGCCGGCGGCCAGCCCGTCGGCCTTGACGACGATCGGCGCGCCGTGCTCGTCGACATGCGCGTGCGCCTGCGCCGCGCTCGTGAACGCGGCGTACAGCGCAGTCGGGATGCCGTGGCGCTGCATGAAGTCCTTGGCGAAGGCCTTGGAGCTCTCGAGCCGCGCCGCCGCCTGCGTCGGGCCGAAGATGCGCAGCCCGCGCGCGCGGAACAGGTCGACGATGCCGGCCGCCAGCGGCGCCTCGGGGCCGACGACGGTCAGCGCCACGCCCTCGGCGGCGGCGAAGTCGGCCAGCTCGGCCAGGTCGGTGATCGGGACGTTGTGCAGCGCCGGGTCGGCCGCGGTGCCGCCGTTGCCGGGGGCGACGAACACCGTCTGCACGCGCGCGCTGCGCGCCAGCTTCCAGGCGATCGCATGCTCGCGCCCGCCGCCGCCGACGACGAGCGCCTTCATGCCTCGTCCATCTCGGCGTTGTGGTAGACCGCCTGCACGTCGTCCAGGTCTTCCAGCACGTCGAGCAGCTTGCGCATGCGCTGCGCGTCCTCGCCCGCCAGCTCGACCGTATTGCCCGGGCGCATCGTGACCTCGGCCAGCTCGGGCACGAGGCCGGCGGCCTGCAGCGCGTCGCGCACCGACTCGAAGTCGGCCGGCGCGCTGAGCACCTCGACCGCACCGTCGTCGTCGGCGATCACGTCCTCGGCGCCGGCCTCCAGCGCCACTTCCATCACCTGGTCCTCGCTCGTGCCGGGGGCGAAGACGAGCTGGCCGCAGTGCTTGAACTGGAACGCCACCGAGCCGTCGGTGCCGAGGTTGCCGCCGTACTTGGAGAAGGCGTGCCGGACCTCGGCCACGGTGCGCACGCGGTTGTCGGTCATGCAGTCGACGATGATCGCCGCGCCGCCGATGCCGTAGCCCTCGTAGCGGACCTCCTCGTACTGGATGCCCTCGAGCGCGCCGCTGGCCTTGTCGATGTTGTACTTGATGCGGTCGGCCGGCATATTGGCGGCCTTGGCCTTGTCGATCGCCAGCCGCAGCCGCGGGTTGGCTGTGGCGTCGCCGCCGCCGGAGCGCGCCGCGACCGTGATCTCACGGATGATCCGGGTCCAGATCTTGCCGCGCTTCTCGTCCTGGCGGCCCTTGCGGTGCTGGATATTGGCCCATTTGGAATGTCCGGCCATGGCGGGGGCGAGCTCCTGGGGTGAATCCGTGAGTTTACCGGCCGGCCGGCGCCCGCCCCGCACCGGTAGACTCGCGCTCCAACGGCGAACGTCCCCTGGAAGCTCCTCATGGCCGACCCCCTGCTGATTGCCCGCCGCGGCGATATCGAATGCCACCTGCTGCCGCAGCTGGCCAACCGCCACGGGCTGATCACCGGCGCCACCGGCACCGGCAAGACGATCACGCTGCAGACCATGGCCGAGCAGTTCTCGGCCATCGGCGTGCCGGTCTTCATGGCCGACGTCAAGGGCGACCTCGCCGGCATCAGCCAGACCGGCTCGCTGCCCGACAAGGTGGCGAAAATCCTCGCCGACCGCGGCATCGCGGCGCCCGTGCCGACGCGCTGCCCGGCGATGCTGTGGGACGTCTTCGGCCGCCAGGGCCACCCGCTGCGCGCCACCGTGTCCGACATGGGCCCGCTGCTGCTGGCGCGCATGCTGGCGCTGTCCGACATCCAGGCCGGCGTGCTCAACCTCGCGTTCAAGATCGCCGACGACCAGGGCCTGCTGCTGCTGGACATGAAGGACCTGCGCGCGATGCTGCAGCACCTCGGCGACAACGCGCGCCAGTACACGACCGAGTACGGCAATATCAGCGCCGCCAGCGTCGGCGCGATCCAGCGCGGGCTGATGCAGCTCGAGGAGCAGGGCGGCGACCTGTTCTTCGGCGAGCCGATGCTCGATCTGTCGGACTTCATGCAGACGCTGGACGGCCGCGGTGTCGTCAACATCCTCGCCGCCGACCAGCTGATGAACGCGCCGCGCCTGTACGCGACCTTCCTGCTGTGGATGCTCTCCGAGCTGTTCGAGATGCTGCCCGAGGTCGGCGACCCCGAGAAGCCGAAGTTCGTCTTCTTCTTCGACGAGGCGCACCTGCTGTTCAAGGATGCGCCGAAGGCGCTGGTCGAGCGCATCGAGCTCGTCGTGCGGCTGGTGCGGTCCAAGGGCGTCGGCGTCTACTTCGTGACGCAGAACCCGCTGGACGTGCCCGACACGGTTCTGGCGCAGCTCGGCAACCGCGTCCAGCATGCGCTGCGCGCGTTCACGCCGCGCGACCAGAAGGCGGTCAAGGCCGCTGCCAGCACGATGCGCGCCAATCCGGCGATCGCCGACATGGCGACCGCGATCACCGAGCTCGCGGTCGGCGAGGCGCTGGTCAGCCTGCTCGACGAGAAGGGCCGCCCAGGGGTGACGCAGCGCGTCTTCGTCGTCCCGCCGGGCAGCCGCATCGGGCCGATCGACGATGCCGAGCGCGCCGGGCTGGTCCGCGGCTCGCTCGTGGCCGGACGCTACGAGAAGACCGAGGACCGCGAATCGGCGTACGAGAAGCTCAAGGCGCGCACCGAATCGGCCGCCCCTGCGCCGGCCGCCGCGGGCGAGGCCGCGGCGGCGGCCGGCGGCGGGCTGATGGACGGCCTGAAGGACATGGTCTTCGGCTCCACCGGGCCGCGCGGCGGGCGCCGCCCGGGGCTGGCCGAGGCCGCCGCCGCATCGGCGGTGCGAACCATCGGCTCGAGCATCGGGCGCCAGCTGGTGCGCGGGGTGCTGGGGTCGCTGCTCGGCGGCCGCCGCTGAGCGCGGCTTCAGGGCCAGGCCATCACGCGCGCCACGCCATCGATCGCGCCGACGATCCCGACCGCGAAGTAGCCGTCGAGGCTGTCCGGCTCCAGCGCCGCCACCGCCAGCTGCGCCAGCGGCTGGTCCAGGCGCACCAGGTGGCTGCCCGCCGGCACCTGCAGCGCCGTCGGCAGCAGCTCGACCGCGACCTGGCGCAGCCGCTGCCCGGTCGCGGGGTCGTGCGGGCTGCCCTCCGCGGTCACGCGGTAGCGCTCGGCCTGCAGCTCGCGCGGCTGCGCCAGCGTCGTCACCTGCACCCCCAGCGCGCGCAGCCGCGCCACCGCGTCGGCCTGCTCGGCGCCGAGCCAGTAGGCGCAGGGGCGCGCCCGCGTGCGCCGCGGCTGCAGCGTCAGCGCCGACGACCACGCGACCTCGACCTCGACCTCGGCGCCGCTGATCGGGTGCAGCATCTGCAGCCGGCGCAGCCCCGGCGTCATCGCCGCCTCGACGACGATCGTGCCGCGGCAGGCGCGCGCGACCACCGCCGCATCGGCGTCGTCGCGCAGCGCGACCAGCTCGTCGGCACGCAAGGCCGCCGCACGCAGCAGCGCGTCGACCGCCAGCACATGCGCGTGCACGCGACGTTGCAGGTGCAGCCGCCCGAGGTCGAAGCCGCGCGACTCGAGCAGCAGCGTCGGCGCGTGGCGCAGCGCTGCGGCATTGCGCGCCAGCCCCGGCGACAGGCCGCCCATGCTGAAGCTCGGCCGCCCGGCCGCCTCGGCGCCGGCCGGCTCGACTCCGTACCAGTCGTTGCCGATGCCCTGCGCCAGCAGCGCCTCGGCCAGGGGCTGGCGCAGCCAGGCCTCGGTCGCGGCGGCGATCGCCGGCGGCAGGTTGGGCGTGGCCGGCCCCTGCAGCAGCAGGTCGTGGCGCTTGATCGCGCCGAGCCGCGCGACATAGGCGCCCAGCGCGAGGTATTCGTGCAGGTCGGCCACCAGCACCGGCCGCAGCGACTGCATCAGCGCCGCGATCGCGACGGCCTCGGGGCCGGCCAGCCGCAGGTGATCGCGGTTCGGGTCCAGCCCGGCGGCATTGCGGCGCAGCCCCGCACGCGCGCCGTCTGGGTTGGCGCGCGGCAGCACGACGACGTCGAGGTGCTCGAGCACCGCGGCCAGCGGGTCGGACGGGTCGGCCAGCCGGCCGGCGACGACCAGCAGGGCCTCGGCGCCGGCGGGCTCGTCGCCATGCTGCTGGCCGATCAGCAATGCGACCGGCCGCGCGCCGCCGCGGCCGAAGCGCAGCGCCAGCAGCGGCTCGCCGCCGGCGCTGCGCCCGGGCTCGACCCGCAGCGCGCCGCTGCGCGCGGCGATCGCGCGCAGCGCGGCGTCCAGCTCGTCGTTGCGCGTGAAGCTGCTGCGGCCGGGCGCCAGCCCCGGGGTGTCGTAGACGACCGGCGGGTCCGGGAAGCGCGCCGCGACCGTGGCGGAATAAGGCAGTGGCGGGGAATCGGCCGCGGGCCGCAGTGGCGACGAGGGGCCCGCCGGCCCCTGGACCTCGGCCTGCGCCGGCCCGGCCGCGCAGGCCAGCGCGATCGCGATGCACGCGATCGGCAATGGCCGACGCAGGAGGGGCGGCTGGAACGACACGGCGTCTATCTTGCCAGCACGACCCGCGGCACGCCTCGGACACGCCGGCGGCGGCAACGGGCCACGCCGGGTCGGCCCCCGGGGCTGCGCGCGCATGCCGACCGCTGCGGGTGCGGCCGGCGATCCGGGGGGCCGCTCGATAGAATTCCGCGCATGTCCGACCCCTCCAGCACCCCGCCCAAGGCCGCGAACTTCCTGCGCAATGTCATCGAGCAGGACCTCGCCGCCGGCAGCGTCGACGGCCGGCGCTGGGGCGGCAGCCCGGGCGACGCCGCGCACCACGCGTCCGGGCCGCCGGATCCGGCGCGCATCCGCACCCGGTTCCCGCCCGAGCCCAACGGCTACCTGCACATCGGGCACGCCAAGAGCATCTGCCTGAACTTCGGGCTGGCGCGCGACTACGGCGGCATCTGCCACCTGCGCTTCGACGATACCAACCCCGAGAAGGAGGAGCAGGAGTACGTCGACGCGATCGTCGAGATGGTGCGCTGGCTCGGCTTCGAATGGGAGGTCGGCGGCACCAGCCACCTGTACTACGCGAGCGACTACTTCGACTTCATGTACCGCGCCGCGGAGCGCCTGGTCGAGCGCGGCCTGGCCTATGTCGACGAGCAGACGCCCGAGCAGATGCGCGCCAGCCGCGGCGACTTCACGACGCCGGGGCGCGACAGCCCCTACCGCGACCGCAGGCCGCAGGACAACCTCGCGCGGCTGCGCGAGATGCGCGACGGCGCCCACGCCGACGGCGCGATGGTGCTGCGGGCGAAGATCGACATGGCCTCGCCGAACCTCAACCTGCGCGACCCGGCGATCTACCGCATCAAGCATGCGCGCCACCACAACACGGGCGATCGCTGGTGCATCTACCCGATGTACACCTTCGCGCACCCGATCGAGGATGCGCTGGAGGGCATCACGCACAGCTTCTGCACGCTGGAGTTCGAGGACCAGCGCCCGTTCTACGACTGGCTGCTGCAACGGCTGGCCGAGCCGGCGACGCTGCCCGACGGGCGCGAGCTGGCGCCGATGCTGCGCCGGCCGCTGCCGCGGCAGATCGAGTTCGGGCGCCTGAACCTGACCTACGTCATCACGAGCAAGCGCCGGCTCAAGGCGCTGGTCGACGACGGTGTCGTCAGCGGCTGGGACGACCCGCGCATGCCGACGCTGGCCGGGCTGCGCCGGCGCGGCTACACGCCGGCAGCGATCCGCCAGATGGCCGACGATACCGGCGCCAGCAAGACCAACATCTGGGTCGACCATGCGGTGCTCGAAGGCGCGCTGCGCGCCGACCTCGAGGGCAAGGCGCGGCGCGCGATGGCGGTGCTGGACCCGCTGCCGCTGGTGCTGACGAACTGGGCCGAGGCCTTCGGCAGCGCGACCCACCTCGAGCCCTGCAGCGCGCCGGCGCACCCGCAGCGCCCCGAGCTCGGCGCGCGCCGCTTCCACCTCGGCGCCGAGGTCTGGATCGAGCGCGAGGACTTCGCCGTCGATCCGCCCAAGGGCTACCACCGGCTCGTGCCGCCGCGCACGCAGCCCGACGGCACGACGACGCCCGGCGGCCGGGTGCGGCTGAAGTACGGCTATGTCGTCGAGTGCACGGGCTTCGACCGCGCCGCCGGCGGCGGTGTCGCGCGGGTTCATGCGCGCATCGTCCCCGACACCAAGAGCGGCACCCCGGGCGCCGACGCGGTCAAGGTCAAGGGCACGATCACCTGGGTCGCCGCCTGCGACGCGATGCCGGCCACCGTGCATCTCTACGAGCACCTGTTCACCGAGCCGCAGCCCGACGCCGGCGGGCGCGACCCGCGCGAGGTGCTGAACCCGGCGAGCCTGCGCAGCGTGCAGGCCTGGGTCGAGCCGTCGCTGGCCGGCATCGAGGCCGAGACCCACGTCCAGTTCGAGCGCCACGGCTACTTCGTCGCCGACCGGCGCGAGCATGCGCCGGGGCATGCGGTCTTCAACCGAACGACGACGCTGAAGGACGGGCGTGGGCGCTGATGCCGCCGGGCGCCAGGGCGAACATGGATCGCCGATCCTGCCCCCGTATGTGAACCTGTGCAAAGTCGCTGGCAACCCGTCCGCGAATGGCTCACAGTCCGGGCATGACGACCCACCGCACGGAGGCCCCATGAATCGCATCGCGTCTCACCTTGCCGCGGCGCTGCTGGCGCTGGCGGCAGCCGCCCCCGCGGCAGCCAGCGGCCGCGCCGAGGTGCGCTGGGCCGAGCCCTCGCACTTCACGGACGCCGGTTTCGGCGCGCGCGAGATCGAGCGCACCCAGCGCGTGCTCGGCGCGCATATCGAGCGCCTCGCCGAGCGCCTGCCCGACGGCCAGGTGCTCGCGGTCGAGGTGCGCGACGTCGACCTCGCCGGCGAGCTGGAGATGTTCTCGTTCGACCAGTTGCGCGTGCTCGGCCGCGCGCCCGACCGCCCGCGGCTGGACCTGCGCTTCGAGCTGCGCGCCGGCGACGACGTGCTGCAGCGCGGCGATGCGGTGCTGACCGATCTGGCCTACCTGCAGCGCGGCGTCGGCATGCGCCGCGGCGAGCCGCTCGAGCACGAGCGCCGGCTGCTGGACCGCTGGTTCGACGAGCAGATCGCGTCGGCCGCACGATGAGCGCACGCGCCGGGCCGCCGCGAAGGGTGCGCACCGGCCCGCCCCGCGGGCCCGCGTCCAGCGCGGCCTTGCACCGGTGAGAGCGCGGATGCGCGAGCGTCTTGGCAGCGCCGGCGCGCGGCCGGCCTGGGCACTGCTGTTTGTCGTGCTGCTGGCCTGGGTGCTCGTCGCCGCGCTGTCGCCCGAGCCGCGCGGCCCCGGGCTCGGGCTGGACAAGGCCAACCACGTCGCTGCCTTCGCCGCGCTGGCGCTGTCGGGCCTGCTGGCCGCGGGCGCCCGCGCGCGTCAGGCCGCGTGGCTCGCCACCGGGCTGCTGATGCTCGGCATCGCGATCGAGATCGCGCAGGCGCAGATCCCCGGGCGCAGCCCCGAGCTGCTCGACGTGCTCGCCGACGCGGTGGGGATCGCGGCCGGCATGGCGCTCGCCGCCGCGCTGGCGCGCGCGCCGCGCAGCATCCACGCGGCGGGCCCGCGCAACGGGCACACCGGCTGAGCCAGGGCGCGATCGCCGGCCTGCGAGGTTGGCCGCGGCGCCGCGTCGGTCCTGACGATTCGCGCCCGATCCTCGAACGCTCGCGAACCGCGCGCGAGTTCGCGCTCGGACAGCTGCGAACGTCGTCGCGATCAGCGGGGCCGCGTTTGAGCGCGCCTGGGGGCCCGGCCAGGCGGGTTCCGGTTCAGCTGGCAGCGCGCAGCCGCTGGACCATCGTCACCGCCACCAGCACGACGATGCCGACCGCGACCCCGGCGCCGGCATTGGCCAGCATCTCGACCAGCCAACCGATGCCGCTGCCCGCGGCGGCGAGCAGATCCTGCACCAAGTGGTGCAGCCACGGCCAGCCGTGGACGATGATGCCGCCGCCGACGAGGAACATCGCTGCCGTGCCGGCGACCGACAGTGCCTTCATCAGCCAGGGCGCGGCGCGCAGGATCGCGCCGCCCAAGGCGCGCGCCAGCGCACCCGGCCGACGCGCCAGCGCCAGCCCCAGGTCGTCGAGCTTGACGATGCCGGCCACCAGGCCGTAGACGCCCACCGTCATCGCCAGCGCGACCAGCGCCAGCACGGCGGCCTGGGTGCCGATCGGCGCGCCGGCGGCCGCGCCGAGCGTGATCGCGATGATCTCGGCCGACAGGATGAAGTCGGTGCGGATCGCGCCGCGGATCTTGTCCTTCTCCAGCGCGACGAGGTCGACCTGCGGGTCCGCCAGCGCCTGCGCCAGCTCGGCCTCGTGCGCGTCGCGCTCGTTCCTGGCGTGCAGCAGCCGGTGCGCGAGCTTCTCCGCGCCCTCGAAGCACAGGAAGGCGCCGCCGATCATCAGCAGCGGCGTCACCGCCCAGGGTGCGAAGGCGCTGATCGCCAGCGCCGACGGCACCAGGATCGCCTTGTTGACGAACGATCCGCGCGCCACCGCCCACACCACCGGCAGCTCGCGATCGGCGCGCACGCCGGCGACCTGCTGCGCGTTGAGCGCCAGGTCGTCGCCGAGCACGCCGGCGGTCTTCTTCGCGGCCACCTTGGTCAGGATCGACACGTCGTCGAGGACGGTGGCGATATCGTCGATCAGCGCGAGCAGGCTGGCGGTGGCCATGGCGGGGTGGCGAGGAGAGGCGGGCGGCGCGATGCTAACCGGCGCCGCCAGCAGGCGATCGGCACCGACTTCGACGCCGCCAGCCTGCACGGGCGGGTGCGCGCGCCCAAAGGCGCGGGCTTGCTGCGCGCGCGCCGAGGCACGCGTTGCGGCACGCGACGGTGACGAGCCGGGATTGCCCTCAGCGCGCTCGAAGCTCGCCGACCTCGCGAGCCGTCAGAGCCAGTCGAGATCGAAGCGTCGGTCGTCGACGATCAGGCCCTTCAGCCTTGCGCGGCCGTCGGCGCCGATCGACATGACGGCGAAGGCGCGCGTGGGCGCGCCGGGCGTCTGTTCGCGCAGCACGCGGTCGACCCGCTCGGCGTCGTCCTGGTCGATGTGGAAGCGCTCCGGTCCGAGTGTGGCCTGCACGACTCCAGGCTGGGCGGGCGAGTCGCCGCTCGCGTCCCGCGGCGGATTGCAGTGGAAGCCGCCGCGCGCGACGAGCGGGGCGAGGCGCTGCGCGGCTTCGCGCGTGGCGGCCGCACCTGCCACCACGTGGATGCCCCCGCGCGGGGTCAGCGCGACCCAGGCCCCGCCGTCCTGGCCTGGCGGGCATCGCTCGGCGGGATCGAGACGCCAGGTCGGCGCGACGGTGACGTAGTGGCCGCTGAGCAGCGCACGCGGATCGACCGCTTCGATCGGCAGCAGCACCTCCGCGCCGGCGTCGCGCGCCATGCCCTCGCGGATCACCAGGCCGACGAGGGCGATCGCGCAGACCGCGGCGACCGCCAGGATGCGCGCTGCAGGGCCGAGCTTCATGTGCGCCTGCGTCGCAGCAGGAGGCCGGCGACGAGCGCGGCGACGGCGCAAAGCAGGAACACGCCCGCCGCCGTCATCAGGTCGAGGCCGAGGTCCATCAGCAGCGCCGAGACGGCGCCGATCAGGCCGAGCACGCCCACCGCGGTGACGAGAAGATGACGGTCGATCCGCCCGAGCGCCACCAGGGTGCCGGACGCCGCGAGCCAGACGACCCTGTGCGCGACGCCCGCGGTCTGGCCGGACTCGTCGCCCGGCAGCGGCAGATACCCCGAGACGGCGAAGAAGGCGATCGCACCCGCCGCGAGCCAGCCGTAGAACACGCCGGCGAAACCCGTCTGCCTCGTGTGCAGCCAGCGTGCCAGCGCGGCCAGGGCGGCGAGTCCGATGGAAAGGAAGAAGAGCATGCCCGCCTGCGGATGGTCGAGACGCGCGGCAAACCATGCGGCGCAGGCGACGATCGCCAGCGCCGACCCATGGGCCAGCGGCGCCGAGACCCAGCGCAGCGCGAGGAAGGCGCCGAGCGGCGCGGCCAGCACGAGCCAGGGTGCCTGCGCCGGCGCGCCGCCGGGCCCGTCGAGGCCGGCGAAGTCGCCGAAGGCGATGAAAACCAGCCCGACGCAGGCGCTTCCGGTGGATCGCCCCGCCAATCCCAGGGCGAGGCCAGCCAGGCCCGCGCCGTGAAACGCCGCGCGCGGCTCGCCGACGATGTCGAAGATCTGCCCGACGAGCCCGATCGAGGCTGCGAAGACGAGACCCGTGACGGTCAGCAGGATATTCGACAGAACCGGCCGCTGCCGTTGCGCGGCCCATGCGCCGCCGGCGGCAAGGGCCAGGAAGGTGGCGAGCACGATGCCGAACCGCGCCAGGCGCGACATGCCGTCCCAGTTGGCCGCGACGAAGGCAATGACGGCGACCCCCATGAGGATGCCGCCGACCCAGGCCAGGGCGGTCGCGGCGTCCAGCCGGCGCGCGTCCGGGATCGACGCCAGGATGGCGGCGCGGCTGTCGGCGGGGACGAGGCCGGAGGCGATCCAGCGATCCAGGTCCTGCCCGACTCGGTCTTTGTAGGACATGCGCCAGCTTAACGCGCGCCGGGCTCGCCAGGATCGAGCCTTGCCTGGCTGGCGGCGTCCTCACGGCGCATGGGGCCGAGCGAATACGAAGGGACTTGCGAAGGGACTTCCCCGATCCGATGACGGTGCCGAGGCACGAAGATCGCCGTGCGGATACGCGATCTCGAAATCGCAAAGGAGATGTTCCTGAACTGGTGTGACCAGCAGTTGCCGCAGCGTTGCCTGGTGGCGATGACAGGCGTGCAGCGGCGTGCATGCCTGTTTCTCGAGAGACCTCACGCCGCCTCGAGCATGAACTCGACCTTGACTGCCTCAAAGGGAAACTCAATCTGTCCAGAGTCGGTTCGGTCGATAACGCCAGCCATCAAGAGCGCAGTCACGTCCGAGTGCACGGCCTTCACGTCTCGGCCTACGCGGCGGGCAGCTTCCCGAATGGACACGGGGCCGGCGCCGCAAAGGGCCTTCAAGATCTCCCATCGCTTGGCCGTCAGTACGCGCCAGAGCAGTTCTGGTGTGGCGAACGAGATGCGCGCCGTCTTTGCAGGGCGCCCAGACTTCGCAGCAGCGAGCGCCTGGGCCATGGCCTTCTCGGGCGAGCGCACATCAAGAGTTACTGTCTTCATCAAGGAGCCTCCGCACATCGCGTTCAAAGTCCGCGAAGAGCTTGTCGAGTGAAGCCCACCGCGCCAGGATCGAGTCGCTGAAGTCGAACACCCGTTGACCAAGGAGAAGCAGCCGAAAAGCCAAAAAAGCTCTTGACTCGTAGGAAAGTCCTTGTAGAAGGGTCAGACCACGCTGCGGCAGAAGACATGGTCCCCCTTTTCGTAGGAGTACAGCAGTGGCAAGGATTGAGTCGACGCTTGCACGTAGCCGCACCTGAGTAGTAGCGCTGAACTGCGCTGATTCTCGGGATGTGTTGTCGCCCAAAGGTGTTCCACGCTTCTGTAGCGGCGCAGATGGTCATGTAACCAAAGCAGGCCTCTTGTAGCGTAGCCGCGCCCCCATAGTCTTGGGTTGAATAAGAACGCGATTTCGGCGAGATCGCCATGGATACTCGCTTCTAGCCTGCCGATGAGCTCTCCCGATTCGGCTATTCGTACAACAACGTTGATCCAGTACTCGCCAGTGGCTTCTGCCGGTGGTCCTGCGATTGCTCTTTGCAGCCAAAGTCTGAAATCGGCTGCGCTTGGCATGCCACCGATGAACTCGTAGACCGCTTCGCTGTGAAGAACCGTTGCCAGCTCGTCAAAGTCACGATCTGTGAGCGGGGCGTAGAGAACCTCGGCAGTCATGACAGTGAACTGTGCGTGGCCAAACAACGAATAGCGTTTGTCTGATGCGCCGCGACGCTGCGCCGCAGCCACCGAGGTCGCCCGCGTCAGATAAACCCCGTTGGACTGAACCGCCGCGCCGGCGCCGGCATGGGCAGTGTAAGTTTCAGCGCTGGCCTCGGGCAAGCGCCTTGCGGCCGTGGCGTGGCCCGCGCCCTGCGCCGCACCGCTTCGCCTCGCCCAGGCGCCGACTTCGTGAGCCTGCGCGGGCTTGGCAGGTGCCGATTCCGACGCCGCGGTGACCCGAGGCACGTCAGGCCCCGCGCCGCGCCTGGCGCGGCGTCGTGCCTGTCGATGTGCCGGCCAGCATCGCGCTCACGGCGGCCCTCGGCGGCCGGCCGCGATCGCCGCCAGCGCGGCGCGGTCGGCCGGCAGGCTTTGCACGCAGCGCCAGCGGCCGGCCTGGCAGTGTGGGCAGCGCTCGATGTCGATCGCCGCCACGCGTTGCATGAAGGCGCGCGCGTCCTCGACCGCACGCGGGTTGGGCGCTGGCATCGCCAGCTGCGCGCGCGAGGTCACCAGCCGCTCGGCCTTGGCCGCCGGGGCCAGCAGCCCGTAGTGGCGGATGCGCTCGAGCCGCTCGGTAGCACGTGCTGCAGGAAGCGGCCGACGAAGTCCACGCCGTCGACGGCCACGACGCGCTTGCGGCGTGCTTTGCCGCCGCCCTTGGCGCCGTGTTTGCCGCCCTCGCCGCCCTCGGCCCCAGCGTCGTCCCCGCGCACGCGCAGCAGCACCTCGTCGCCACGGATCGCCAGCAGCCGCTCCGCGCCGATGGCAGTGCGGTTCGTGTAGCGGCTCAGGTAGTCCAGCACCGCCGCCGGGCCGGCCAACGCCGCCTTGGCGTAGACGACCCAGTCGTGGCGCGCCAGCGCGCGCTGGCGCTCGCCACGCTGCGCGGGGTCGGCCGCCGGGTCGCGTGCGAGCGTGCCGTCGGCTTCGGCCTTGGACAGTGCCCGAGGAACCTTCCCTTGAAGTTCGCGCCCCCCCTCGGGGCCTTTGCCGAGTCCCATGATCCAGCGCATCGCCACCGACCATCCAGGACGTCCGAATTGGCCGGCGCCGCCTGCGGCCACCCCAGCCGTCCGTGACTCCGCGCGGGATGGCAGCCAGGCGGCCCGCGCTCGCTCCTACACTGCGCGCCGATGCGCGACCTGTTCCTGCTCGACCCCGGCATCGTCTTCCTCAACCACGGCTCCTTCGGCGCCTGCCCGGCCGAGGTGCTGGCCGCACAGCGGCGCTGGCAGGACGAGATGGAGCGCAACCCGGTGGCCTTCCTCGGGCGGCGCTCGGCGGCTTTGCTGCGCCAGGCGCGCGAGGCGCTGGCCGGGTTCGTCGGCGCGCGCGCCGACGACCTGGTCTTCGTCCCGAATGCGACGACCGCGGTCGACATCGTCGCGCGCTCGCTACCGCTGCAGCCGGGCGACGAGGTGCTCGCGACCGACCACGAGTACGGCGCCTGCGACGCCGCCTGGCAGCGCGCCTGCGCGGCGCGCGGCGCGACGCTGCGGCGCGTGACGCTACCGCTGCCGTTCGAACGCACGCGCTTCGTCGATCGCGTGCTGGCGCTGGCCGGCCCGCGCACGCGGCTGATCTTCGCCAGCCACGTCACCTCGACCACCGCGCTCGTCTTCCCGGTCGCCGAGCTGTGTGCCGCCGCGCGCGAGCGCGGGCTGCTGACGCTGGTCGACGGCGCGCACGCGCCGGGCCAGGTCGAGCTGGACCTGGAGGCCGTCGGCGCCGACTTCTACGCCGCCAACCTGCACAAGTGGGTCTGCGCGCCCAAGGGTGCGGGCTTTCTGCACGCGCGCGCGGCGCATCACGAGATGCTGCACGCGACGGTGACGAGCTGGGGCTATGCGGGCGAGACCGGCGGCCACAGCGGCTTCGACGCCTACCTCGGCACGACGACGCTGGAGCGCCGCCTGCAGTGGCAGGGCACGCGCGACCCGACGCCGTGGCTGGCGGTGCCGGCGGCGCTCGCCTTCCACCGCCGCCACCTCGGCCCCGCGCTGCGATCGCATGCGCACACACGCGCGGTCGCGCTGATGCGACGCGTGGCCGCACGCAGCAGGCTGGCGGCTATCGGCGCCGACGACGACTTCGCGCTGATGGTGCCGCTGCCGGTCGCCACCGACGACCCCGACGCGCTGCGCCGCCGGCTGTTCGAGCGCCACGCGATCGAGGTGCCGGTGACGAGCCATGGCGGGCGCAACTTCGTGCGCGTGTCGGTCGCCGGCTACACGACCGACGCCGAGCTGGCGGCGCTGGAGCGGGCGCTGGAGGAGGAACGGCTCGGCGCGTAGCGCACGCGCGGTAGCGCCACCGCGCGCGTGCGCGCCCTCAACGCCGGCCGCGCCCGCCCCCCGCACGCGGCGGCAGCCCGGTGTGCTGGGTCAGCAGCGTCCCGCGGCGCGGCGTGGCACCAGGCCTCTTGGCGCGCGATACCGCCGCAGGCGCTGCGTCGCCGGCGCCGGCGCCGGCGAGCTTGTCGTCGCGCGGGCCGGGGCGCTCAGCGCCGACCGCGCCACCACGCGTCTTGCACCCGCTCGCCCAGCCCGCCGGCTGGTGCCGCGGCACGAGCTGGTCGCGGCCGCTGCCGATCAGGTCGTCGCGGCCCATCGCGTGCAGCGCCTCGCGCAGCAGCGGCCAGTTGTCGGCGTCGTGCCAGCGCAGGAAGGCCTTGTGCAGCCGGCGCCGGCGCTCGCCGCGCGCGACGTCGACGCGCTGGCCGCGCGCATCGCGGTGCACGCCGTGCAGGGTGTCGATCCCGGTGTGGTACATCGCCGTCGCGCTGGACAGCGGGGTCGGGTAGAAGGCCTGCACCTGGTCGGCCTTGAAGCCGTTGCGCTTCAGCCAGAGCGCCAGCTGCAGCATGTCCTCGTCGGTCGTTCCCGGGTGCGCGGCGATGAAGTACGGGATCAGGTACTGCTGCTTGCCGGCGGCGGCGCTGGCGGCGTCGAACATCGCCTTGAAGCGGTCGTAGCTGCCAATGCCGGGCTTCATCATCCTCGCGAGCGGCCCGGGCTCGGTGTGCTCGGGCGCGATCTTCAGGTAGCCGCCGACATGGTGCTCGACCAGCTCGCGCACGTACTCGGGCGACTGCACTGCCAGGTCGTAGCGCAGCCCGGAGGCGATCAGCACCTTGCGCACCCCGGGCAACGCGCGCGCATGGCGGTAGAGCTGGACCAGCGGGGCGTGGTCGGTGCGCAGGTTCGGGCAGATGCCGGGCCAGACGCAGCTCGGCTTGCGGCACGCGGCCTCGATTTCGCGGCTGCGGCAGCCCAGTCGGTACATGTTGGCGGTCGGGCCGCCGAGGTCGCTGACGACGCCGGTGAAGCCTTGCACCTTGTCGCGCATGTCCTCGATCTCGCGCAGCACCGAGGCCTCGCTGCGGCTCTGGATGATGCGGCCCTCGTGCTCGGTGATCGAGCAGAAGCTGCAGCCGCCGAAGCAGCCGCGCATGATGTTGACGCTGAAGCGGATCATCTCCCACGCCGGGATCCTGGTCGGCCCGTCGTGGCGCCCGCGCTCGTCGGCGTAGGCCGGGTGCGGGTTGCGCGCATAGGGCAGCCCGAAGACATGGTCCATCTCGGGCGTCGTCAGCGGCACCGGCGGCGGGTTGACCCAGACGTCGCGTGCGGTCGCGCCGGCACCGTGGCGCTGCACCAGCGCGCGCGCATTGCCGGGGTTGGTCTCGAGGTGCATGACACGGCTGGCATGCGCGTACAGCACCGGGTCGGCGCGCACCTGCTCGTACGCCGGCAGGCGGATCACGCTGCGATCGCGCGGCGGGCGCGCCGCGGCCCCGGATGCCCCGGCGTCGGCCGCAACGGCAGGGAGACCGGCGTCGTGCGCTGGAGATCCGGCCGCGCTGTCGTCGGACCCGGGCTGCGCGGCGCGTCGGCGCGAGGCCGGCATCGCGACCACCGCCTCGCCCTGCGCGAGCGCGCCGCGCCCGGCCCCGCCCTCGCATCCCGGGCCAGGCGCCTCGGCCGCCGCCTGCGGCGCCTGGTAGGGGCTGACGAAGGCCTCGACCGGCCCCGGGCGGTCGACCTCGGTCGAGTCGATCTCGGCGAAGCCCTGCGGCTCGGCTCCGCGCCGCACGACGAACGCGGTGCCGCGGATGTCGGTCATGGCCTGGACCGGCTGGCGCCGCGCGAACCGGTGCGCGATCTCGACCAGCGCGCGTTCGGCATTGCCGTAGACGAGCAGGTCGGCCTTGCTGTCCAGCACCACACTGCGCCGCACCTTGTCCTGCCAGTAGTCGTAGTGCGCGATGCGGCGCAGGCTGGCCTCGATGCCGCCGATGACGACCGGCACGTCCTTGTACGCCTCGCGGCAGCGCTGGGTGTAGACCAGCACCGCGCGGTCCGGCCGCCGGCCGCGCTCGCCGCCTGGCGTGTAGGCGTCCTCGCTGCGGAGCTTCCGGTCCGCGGTGTAGTGGTTGATCATCGAATCCATATTCCCGGCGGCGACGCCGAAGAACAGGTTTGGCCGGCCGAGGGCGCGGAAGGGCTCGGGGCCGTCCCAGTCGGGCTGGGCGATGATGCCGACGCGGAATCCCTGCGCCTCCAGCACGCGGCCGACGACCGCCATGCCGAAGCTCGGGTGGTCGACGTAGGCGTCGCCAGTGACGATGACGATGTCGCAGCTGTCCCAGCCGAGCGCGTCCATCTCGGCACGGCTCATCGGCAGGAACGGCGCCGGGCCGAGCCGCTTGGCCCAGAACGGCCGGTACGAGTTCAGCGTGGGCGCCGTCGGCGGCGGTGGTGCGCTGTTCGGCGCGGGTCGGGAGGTGGCGATCATCGCTGCGGGGGCAGGACCTTGCGCGGTCGGAATGCGCGATTGTCCGCGCCGCCCGGCCGGCCTGCGCGCAGCGGGGCGATCGGCAGCCTCAAGCAGCGGCGCCGGCGCGCCGATAGCGATCGCCATGGACGACTTCTGGTCGGCGCCGCTGCTCGTGCTCCTGCTCGGACTGGCCTGGGCCGCGGCCGACACCGCCTGGGCGCAGCGGCGCGAGCGGATCGAGCGCGAACGACGGCGCGACGCGCCCGCCCCGCCGGCCTGCGCGCTGCCCGCGCCGCGCGA
>JACPVA010000045.1 GCA_016191995.1 Burkholderiales bacterium
CACCACCTGCAGCACCGGCGTGACCAGCTCGGGCTGCGCGGCCAGCAGCACGCGCAGCGGGATGGGCAGCGACAGCACCCATTGCCGCACCGGCACGTGCGGGATGACGTGGTCCACCAGGTGCGCTGCCGTCTGCGACATTCGGCGCGCGCCGCACGAGGGGCAGAACCCGCGGCGCTTGCAGCTGAAGGCCAGCAGCTTGTCGTGGCCGCACTCGCCGCAGCGCAGCCTCAGGAAGCCACGGGCCAGGATGCCGCATTCGAGGAGGGCGTCGAACTCGTCCTTGATGAAGCGGCGCCTGCAGCCCGCCGAGCTCGGCCTGATCCCAGATCACGCCGAGGTCGGCCGCGCCGTCGCGCACCAGCCTGACCACCTCGTTGCTGGCGCGCTCGGCCAGCGTGACGCGGATCGGGACGAAATCGCCGATCGCGTGGGTCGACGGAAGGCCTGATCAGCGACGCAGGAAGCCCAGCACCTCGGTCCAGGCCGCCTTGGCCGTTGTCTCGTGATAGCCGACCGCCTGACCCGAAGGCGAGGTGCCTGGTGCCACGTCAATGGCATCGAAGGCATGCAAGCCCTCGGGGAGCTTGACGTGGCGCACCTGCTTTCGGTCCGGCATCTCGCCGAGCAGGGCGTCGGTACGCTCGCAGGGCGCCACGGTGTCCTGCAAGGTGCACAGAATGAGCACTGGCACGTCCACCGTCCACGGCCGTCGCAGGGCCAGGTACGGCGAGTAGGCGACTACCGCAGCCACGGGTTGCGGCCCCGCGGGGTTCAGTTGTTCGAGCATGCCCAAAGCGAGCCCGCCGCCGAAGGACCAGCCGATCACGTTGATTGCGTCGGGCTTGACGAAAGGCAGGGCCTGCAGATGCCGGGCTGTGGCGAGCACATCGGACGCGGCCTGCACCGGATCCATGACCAGGTCGCAACTCGAGGCCTCGATCGCGGCGAGGTAGTCGGCCCGTGCGACGACGAAGCCCATGGACTCGAGGTCACCGGTGGCGCGCTCGTATCGACTGCGGTAAAGACGGTGATTGAACCCCTGGCAACCGGGCACCAGAATCACGGCCGGAAAGGGCCCGTCACCCGGTGGCTTCACGATGGCATAGCCGGCCTGCAGACGTGCGAGGTGCGCGGTGCTAGGCTCTGCCCATGCGGTCGACAGCGCCGCCACACCCACCAAGAGCGCCACCCGGCGCAATGCCCGGGCCAACCGCTTGCCCCACAACGCACGCACCGCGCAAGCCATGCCCGTCCCCTTGCGAGGATCGCGTCCCAATCTGACGT
The DNA here is from genome assembly GCA_016191995.1 of Burkholderiales bacterium. Taxonomy (GTDB): domain Bacteria; phylum Pseudomonadota; class Gammaproteobacteria; order Burkholderiales; family Burkholderiaceae_C; genus Rubrivivax. The sequence goes on from JACPVA010000045.1 coordinate 1,288, forward strand.
TCCCGATTGGAACGGCAAGGGTGAGAAATCGCCATTCGTACCCGCCCGAGGGAAGCCTAGAGTCCGTCCATGCCCGTCATCGACATGTCCGCCGGGGTCGTCCTGCGTGAGGTCGGCCTGCGCGACGGCCTGCAAAGCCTCGCGCGCACCGTGCCGACGGCCGACAAGCTGGCGTGGCTGCGCGCGGCGCACGCCGCCGGGTTGCGCGAGATCGAAGTCGGCTCCTTCGTCCCGGCACGGCTGCTGCCGCAGCTCGCCGATACCGCCGAGCTGGTCGCGGTGGCGCGCACGCTGCCCGGGCTCGTGACCTCGGTGCTGGTGCCCAACCTGAAAGGCGCGCAGGCGGCGATCGAGAGCCGGGCCGACGCGATGCTGCTGCCGCTGTCGGCCAGCCACGCGCACAGCCTGGCCAACCTGCGCAGGACGCCGGACGAGGCCGTGGCCGAGATCGGCCGCATCCGCGCGCTGCGCGACGCCAGCGGGTCGCGCTGCCGGATCGAGGTCGGCATCAGCACCGCCTTCGGCTGCACGATCCAGGGCCGGGTCGACCCCGACGAGGTGCTGCGCCTCGTGCAGGCGGCGCTCGACGCCGGCGCCGAGCAGGTCGGGCTGGCCGATACGGTCGGTTTCGCCGACCCGCTGCAGGTCGCGCGGCTGTTCGAGCGCGGCCTTCGCGTCGCCGGCGATCGGCTGGGCTGCGCGCACTTCCACGATACGCGCGGGCTCGGCATGGCCAACGCCTACGCCGCCTGGCAGGCCGGGATCCGGCGCTTCGACGCCAGCCTGGGCGGCATCGGCGGCTGCCCGCACGCGCCGGGCGCGAGCGGCAACGTCGCGACCGAGGACCTGGCCTACCTGTTCATGAGCATGGGCGTGCCGACCGGGCTGGATTTCGACGCCCTGATGGCGCTGCGCGGCCGCGTCGTGCAGTGGCTGGCCGGCGAGCCGCTGCACGGCAGCATCTGGCGCGCCGGGCTGCCGCGGACGCTGAAGGAGCCGGCATGAACGCACCGCAGCCGCCGGCCGGGCTGCCGCCGCAGCGGTCCGCACCCCAGCCGCTGGCTGGCCTGCCGCATCAGAAGTCCGCACCCCAGCCGCTGGCTGGGCTGCCGCATCAGAAGTCCGCACCCCAGCCGCTGGCTGGGCTGCCGCATCAGAAGTCCGCACCCCAGCCGCTGGCTGGGCTGCGGGTCGTCGAGTTCACGCACATGGTCATGGGCCCGACCTGCGGCATGGTGCTGGCCGACCTCGGCGCCGAGGTGGTCAAGGTCGAGCCGGTCGACGGCGACCGCACGCGCCACCTGCTCGGTGCCGGCGCCGGCTTCTTCCCGATGTTCAACCGCAACAAGAAGAGCATCGGCATCGACCTGAAGACCGCCGACGGCGCCGCCGCGGCGCGCCGGCTCGCGCTGTCGGCCGACGTCGTCGCCGAGAACTTCAAGCCCGGCGCGCTGGCCCGCGTCGGGCTCGACTATGCGTCGCTGGCGAAGGACAACGAGCGCCTGATCTACGTCAGCCACAAGGGCTTCCTGCCCGGCCCCTACGAGCACCGCACCGCGCTCGACGAGGTCGTGCAGATGATGGGCGGGCTGGCCTACATGACCGGCCGCCCGGGCGACCCGCTGCGCGCCGGCAGCAGCGTCAACGACATCATGGGCGGCATGTTCGGCGCCATCGGCGCGCTCGGGGCGCTGATCCAGCGCGGCATCAGCGGCCGCGGCATGGAGGTGCAGTCGGCACTGTTCGAGAACAACGTCTTCCTCGTCGGCCAGCACATGCTGCAGTACGCGATCACCGGCCAGGCGGCGCCGCCGATGCCCGAGCGCATCTCGGCCTGGGGCATCTACGATGTCTTCACGGTCAGGGGTGGCGAGCAGATCTTCCTCGCCGCGGTCAGCGACCCGCAGTGGAAGGTCTTCTGCGAGGTGCTCGGCTTCGCCGACCTGTTCGCCGAGCCGGCCTACCGCAGCAACAACGACCGCGTCCGCGCGCGGCCGGCGCTGATCCCGCTGCTGCGCGAGCGGCTGGCCGGCCGCGGCGCGGCCGAGCTGGCGACGATCTTCGAGCGCGCCGGGCTGCCCTACGCGCCGATCCGCCGCCCCGAGGAGCTGCTCGACGACCCGCACCTGCTGGCCACCGGCGACCTGGCCGACATCGTGCTGCCCGACGGCGACAAGGCCGGGCAGGCGGTCAAGACGACGCTGCTGCCGCTGGCGATGGACGGCGCGCGACTGGGTGTGCGCGCCGACCCGCCGCGCTTCGGCGCCGATACCGACGAGCTGCTCGCCGGCGTCGGTTATGCCGCGGACGAGATCGCCGCGCTGCGCGCGCTGCATGTCGTCGCCTGAACCGATTCGCCCTCCCGACCGACCCCGACCGACCCCAAACGACGAGGAGACGACGATGGCATCACGCCGACAGTTCACGATCCGCCTGGCCGCGGCCGCCGCCGCCCTGGCCCTGGCCGGCGCCGCCGGCGCGGCCGAGTTCACGATGCGGCTGAGCCACCAGTTCCCGCCGACGCACCACACCGCGGTCAGCCTGGAGCAGTTCGCCAAGGACGTCGCCGCCGCCACCCGGGGCCGCACCGAGGTGCAGATCTTCGGTGCCGCGCAGCTGTACAAGCCGGCGCAGCACCACGCCGCGGTCGCCAGCGGCAAGATCGAGTCGGCGATCGTGCTGAGCTTCCAGTGGGGCGGGACGATCCCGGAGATGAGCGTCACCGTCATCCCCTACCTGATGACCTCGGTGGCCAAGCAGAAGGCCTTCATGGGGTCGGAGGCGTCGAAGATCCTGGACGCCAAGATGGAGGCCAAGGGCGTCAGGAATATCGCCTGGATCGTCGATACCAACGACGGCATCTTCACCTCGGCGAAGAAACCGCTGGTCGCACCGGCCGACTTTGCCGGTCTCAAGATCCGCGGCCTGAACAAGCTGTTCGACGCCGGCCTGGCGGCGATGGGTGCGGCACCGTCGGCGATGCCGGGCTCCGAGGTCTACCAGGCGCTGCAGACCGGCGTGCTCGATTCCGGCTTCACCGGCGTCAAGGCGGCACACAGCCGCAAGTTCTACGAGGTGCAGAAGTACGGCGCGGCGTCGAACATCATCCTCGCCTACGACAACCTGGTCGTCAACCCGGCGTGGTGGAACGGCCTGCCGCCGGATATCCGAGGCGCGATCCAGAAGGCCGCCGACGCCGCCGTCAGGCGCTCGATCCGCACCACCGACGGCGTGCCGCCCGAGGATGTCAAGGTGCTCGTCGACGCTGGCATGCAGACGATCGCGCTGAGCAAGGCGCAGGAGAAGGCAATGGCCGACGCGATGCAGCCGGCGGTCAAGAAGGAGTTTCTCAGCGCCACCGCGCCCGACGGCGTGCGGCTGCTGGAACTGATCGACCGCCTCTGACGCGCCGGCGTCGATGGCCTCGGCGCGCGGCCCGGCGGCCGACGAGGGACCGGCGCTGCACGCGCTGGCCACCGTCGTCGGCGCGCTGACGACGCTCGCGATGGCGCTCGCGGCGGCGGCGCTGCTGGTGTCGCTGGCGCTGATCGGCTGGGCCGTCGTCATGCGCTACCTCTTCAATGCCGCGCCGGTCTGGGTCGACGAGGTCGTCGGCTTCGCGCTGATCGCGATCGTGATGCTCGCCGCGGCGCAGACGCTGCGCCGCGGCGAACACATCGCGGTCGACCTGCTGACCAGCCGGATGCCGCCGCGCTGGCGCCGCTGGACCCAGGCCTGGGGCGCGCTGGCGGCGATCGCGGTGGCGGCGATCCTGGTCGTCAACGGCTGGGAGACCGCGGCGCTGGCGCGCACGCTCGGCCTGCTGACCGAGGGCCACCTCGAGTGGCCGACCTGGGGGCTGATGCTGCTGATGCCGGCCGGCGGCGTGCTGCTGGCGCTGGCGGGGCTGGAGGCGCTTTGGCGCGCGCTCGCCGGGCTGCCGCCGCGGCATGACGACGGCGCGCACGGCGCCGGCGACGGCGGTGACCGCGGATGACGATCGCGCTGGCCTTCCTCGGCCTGCTGCTGCTGCTGTTCACCGGGCTGCCGATCTTCGCCGGGTTGGCGCTGTTCGGCGCCGCGCTGCTGGTCGCGACGCAGGGCGAACTCGGATCGGTCACCGAGGTGATCTTCGGCGAGCTCAACCGCTACCTGCTGGTCGCGATCCCGCTGTTCGCCTTCATGGCGCAGGTCATGATCCGCGGCCGCATCGTCGACGACCTGTACCGTACCGCCTACACGCTGACGCGCCACCTGCCGGGCGGGCTCGGGATCGCGACGATCGCCGCCTGCACCGTCTTCGCCGCGATCTCGGGCTCCAGCGTGGCGACCGCGCTGACGATCGGCGCGGTCGCGATCCCGCAGATGCTGCGCTTCGGCTACGAGCCGAAGGCCGCGTACGGCCTGGTCGCCGCCGGCGGCACGCTCGGGATCCTGATCCCGCCGTCGGGGCCGATGGTGCTGTACGGCGTGACGACCGACACCTCGATCGGCGGCCTGTTCATGGCCGGCATCGTGCCGGGGCTGCTGATGGCCGGTGTCTTCGTCGCCTGGAGCATGGTGCACACGGCGATCACGCACCGCCACGTCGCGCGCGAGCCGCGCGCGACGTGGCGCGAGGCGGCAGCGGCGATCCGCAAGGCCGCGTGGGCGATCTCGCTGCCGGTATTCGTGCTGGGCGGCATGTACGCCGGCGTCTTCACCGCGACCGAGGCCGCGGCGGCGGGCGCCTGGCTGGCGCTGCTCGTCGCGCTGCTGGTCTACCGCAGCGTCGGGCTGCGCGCGGTCTGGGACGCTGCGCTCGACGCCAGCCGGCTGTCGGCGATGCTGTTCATGATCATGGCCGGCGCGTCGGTCTTCGGCCATATCCTGACCAAGCTGCGCGTGCCGCAGCAGATCGTGCAGACGATCGTCGGCGCCGACATCGGTGTCGCCGGCTTCCTGGTCGTGATGATGGCGCTGATCTTCGTGCTCGGCATGTTCCTGGAGTCGATCGCGATCATCCTGATCACGACGCCGGTCATCCTGCCGGCGATGCAGCACCTGGGGATCGACCCGATCTGGTACGGCGTGCTGCTGGTCATCAACCTGGAACTGGCGCAGATCACGCCGCCGGTCGGGATGAACCTGTTCACGATCAAGGCCATCACCAAGGCACCGCTGGGCCCGATCGTGCGCGGATCGGCGCCCTATGTGCTGCTGATGATCGCGGTGATGGCGCTGGTCATGGTCTGGCCGCAGATCGCGCTGTGGCTGCCGGGGACGATGCTCGGGCGCTGAGCACCCGGCGGCGCCGCGATCGGCCCCGATTTCATCACCCGAAATGCGGGACCTGACCCCGATCTTTGACCAGCATCAAGTTCGCACGCCCTGCCGCCCCCTAGCCTGCGCATCGTCCGGGGATACCGGCGGAGGTGTGAGGATGAGCTTGCTCGAATTCGCGCGCGGGCCGGCACTGGCGTTCGCGCTGACCGTCTTCGTCGTCGGCACGCTCTGGCGCCTGATCGGCATCCTGCGGCTGCCGCGCCACGCCGACCTGTCCCCGGCGCGTGCCGGCGCGCCGTCGCCGCTGGTCGCGGCGCTGCGCGCCAACCTGCGCGCGATGTGGCCGCGCCCCGAGTTCCGCGCCCGCACGCTGCATGTCGTGCTGAATGGCTATGCCTTCCACGTCGGCCTGGCGCTGGTCGTATTCGGCTATGCGCCGCATATCGCCTTCGTCGAGCGGCTGACCGGGCTGGCCTGGCCGGCGCTGCCGGACCCGGTCATGTATGTCGCCGCCGCGCTCACGATCGTGTCGCTGCTGCTCGCGCTGGCGATGCGGCTGAACGACCCCGTCAGGCGCCGCATCGCCAGCGCCGACGACCACATAAGCTGGGCGCTGACGATGCTGCCGATGTTCACCGGCATGGCGGTCGCGACCGAGCCGTCGGCGGCGCTGCTGGCGCGCGACCACGTCGTCTTCGGTACGCCGCTGGCGGTGCACCTGCTCAGCGTCGAGCTGCTGCTGATCTGGTTCCCGTTCGGCAAGCTGATGCACGGCGTGCTGTTCGCGTTCTCGCGCGGCGCGACCGGCGTGCGCTTCAGCCACCGGGGAGTGCGCCCATGAGCACCGCCGCCGCGACTGCCAAGCCCGGCTTCGACCGCCAGGGCACGCTCGACGACGGCGCGCGCGTCGACACCGCGATCCGGACCTTCGTCGCCGAGTTCGGCCGCAGCGCCGCGCTGCACCTCGAGTCCTGCGTGCATTGCGGCCTGTGCGCCGACGCCTGCCACTTCCACCTCGCCACCGGCGACGCGAAGTACACGCCGGTGCTCAAGCTCGAGCCCTTCCGGCGCGCCTATTTCCGCAGCACCAGCCCGCTGGCGCCGCTGCTGCGCGCGCTCGGCCTGGTCAAGGCGCCGACCATCGCCGACCTGCAGCAGTGGCAGGAGCTGCTGTACGACTCGTGCACGATGTGCGGCCGCTGCACGCTGGCCTGCCCGATGGGGATCGACATCGCCGAGCTCGTCAAGGAGGCGCGCCACGGCATGTTCGAAGCCGGGCTCGTCCCCGAGCGGCTGGCGCTGATGGACCGGGCGGCGCGCCAGTGGGGCAGCACCGCCACCCCGGGCGAGGACCTGCCCGATATCCTGGCCGAGGCCTCGCGCGAGCACGGGGTCGAGATCCCCTGCGACCTGCCGCAGGCCGACCTGCTGGTGACCGCCGCGCCGGCCGAGCTCGGCGAGCACACCGGCGCGCTGGCCGCCGCGGCCAAGGTGCTGAACCGCGCCGGCGTGCGCTGGACCATGCACCGCGAAGGCTTCGACGCCTCCAACATCGGCTTCAACAACGGCGACCTCGCGCTGCAGGAGAAGCTCACGCGGTCGATCGTCGACACCGCGCTGAAGATCGGCGCCAGCACCGTGCTGCTGCCCGAGTGCGGCCACGCCTACGGCGCCGCGCGCTGGGAGGCCGCGCGCTGGTACGGCCAGGCGCTGCCGGTGCGGATCGTGCACATGACCGAGTATCTGGACGAGCTGATCGCCGACGGCCGCATCCGCGTCGCGCCGGTCGGCGCCAGCGCGACCTTCCACGACCCGTGCCAGATCGTGCGCCGCGGCGGGCTGGAGGCGGCGGCGCGGCGCGTGCTGGCGGCACTCGGCTTCGAGCTGAAGGAGCTCGAGGCGCACGGCGTCGGCGGGCTGTGCTGCGGCGGTGGCGGCGGCGTGGTGTCCAACCAGCGCGCCGCGCCGCTGCGCCAGAAGGTCTTCGAGATCAAGCGCGCACAGGTCGAGGCCACCGGCGCCGAGCGCTTCGTCACCAGCTGCGGCCAGTGCCGCATCACGCTCGAGATGGGCGCGCGCGCCGCGCAATGGGACAAGCCGGTCGAAAGCCTGCTCGAGCTGGTCGCCGACCGCCTCGTCGACGAGCGCTGAGCCCTGCGATGGCCCGCCCCGCCGATGCCGGCGCCGTCGCCGCCCGCATGGCCATCGAGCAGGTCCTGCGCGCCGAGCGCGACGCCCAGGCCGGGATTGCCGAGGCGCAGCGCGCGGCCGAGGCGCTGCGCGAGGCAGCGCGCCAGGACGCGCTGGCGATCGCCGCGCGCGCGCGCGAACGCATCGCGCGCTGGCAGCGCGGGCATGCACGCGCGCTCGACGGCCGGCTGGCCGCGCTGCGCTCGCGAGCGCTCGCCGCCAACGGTGAGCCGCCGCCGGCCGAGGCACTCGCGCAAGCGGCGCGCGCGGTCGCGGCCTGGCTGACGACGGCGCAGGCTCCGGCCGACGCGAATGGCGCAGCCGACGCGGTGCGAGCAGCGCATCTTGCCGATGCGTGCGATGCCGCCGATGCGGGCCGCCCGAGCGCGGCGGGCGGCCACGATCCGGAGGCCGCGGCGTGACCGCAAGCCCCGGTTTTGCGTACGCGCAGGCGCGGCTGCAGGCGCGCCACGCTGGGCTGCCCGGGACGGCGCTGTGGTCGGCGCTGGAGGCGACGCGAAGCCTGCCGGCCTACCTGTCGGCGGCGCGCGGCAGCACGCTCGCGCGCTGGGTCGAGACCCTGGGTGCCGACGCCGACGCCCGGCGCATCGAGCAGCGGCTGCAGGCGCAGTGGCAGGCCGAGGTCTACGAGGTCGCCGGCTGGCTGCCAACGCGCTGGCAGCCGGCCGTGCAATGGTTCGGCGGCCTGCCCGCCCTGCCGCTGGCGGACGACGCGGCCGCCCGGCCGGCCGAGGTCGCGGCCGAATGGCGGCGCGAGTGGGGCCGCCGGCTGCCGCGCCAGGCTCGCCCGGCGGCGGAGACCTATGCGCGTCCGGCCGAATGGCTGCTGCCGGGGTTGCGCGCCGGTGCGGCCGGGCTGCGCGCCGCCGGCGACCCCGAGGTCGAGCAGCGCCTGGAGCGCCTGTTCCGGCGCGAGGCCGGGGGGCCGCTGGCGGTGCTGGCCCACCTGGGGCGGCTCGCGCTCGTCGTCGAGCGGCTGCGCGGCGGCCTGGTCGCCCGCGCCGTCGTCGACCGCGGCGCCACCGCCCCGGAGGCCGCCTGATGCTGCGGCCCCAGGTCTGCCGCTGGTTCGAGCTGGTCTGCGCCCGCGAGCAGCTGACCCCCGCGCTGGCCACGCTGGCCGCGGCCGGATCGGTCGAGTTGCAGGCGCACGAGCCTGCGGCGCCGTTCCGCGCACGCGATCCGCAAGGCGTCGGCGGCCGCCCCGCCGCCGAGCGCGTGCCGCTGGTGCGACCCGAGGTCGACGCGATGCTGAAGCGCTTTCGCGAGCTCGCGCGGCTGAGCCACGGCCATTGGCCGGCCGCCAGCCCGGCCGCCGACGCGCGCATCGGCGATCCGGCGGCGACGCTGGCCGCGCGGCTCGCCGAGCTGGAAGCGTGGCACGCCGAGGCCGGGCCGCTGATCGGCGCGGCCGAGGGGCTGCAGTCCGAGGTCGCCACGCTGGATGCCCAGCGCCGGCTGCTGGCATGCGACCCTGCGCTGCTGCCGTCGCCGGCGCTGCTCGGTGCGGGGCCGGGGCTGCGCGTCGAGGCCCGCGTCTACGCCGGCGACGCCTCGCCGCGCGCAGGCGGTGGCGCATGGGGCGGCGCATCCGGTGGCAGCGGCCCGGCCGACGCCCGCGCCTGGGGGCTCACGGCCTGGCCGGCCGCTGTGCTCGCGCTGACCATCCCCTGCGCCGACGCAGCGCCCTTCGTCGTCCTGCTCGGTGCACCGGCGGCGCTGGCGGCGCTGGAGCCGGCCCTGGCCGCGCGCCGGGCCCACCGCCTGCCCTGGCCGACCGGCCTGCCGGAGGACCTCGCCGCAGCGCAGGCCGAGCTCGGCCGCCGCCATGCCGCGCTGGCGGCGCGGCGCGACGCGCTGGCGCGCCAGCTGGCCGCCCTGGCCGAGCGGCGCGCGCTCGCCACCGTGCTGGGCGACATCGCGCTCGTGCAGTGGCTGCTCGGCCACGGCGCCGGGCTGGCGACGACGGAACGCCTGGTCTGGGTCAGCGGCTGGACCACTGCGCCCGATCCCGACGCGCTCGTCGCCCCGCTGCGGCAGCGCGGTCTGCACGCGGTGGCGCAGTTCGGCGCGCCGCCCGCCGGCGCCGAGCCGCCGTCGCAGCTCGTCAACCCGCCCTGGGCACGGCCGTTCGAGGCCTTCGCGCGCCTGCTCGGCCAGCCCGGGCGCGACGAGGCCGACCCCAGCCCGCTGCTGGCGCTGATCGCGCCGCTGCTTTTCGGCTTCATGTTCGGCGACGTCGGCCAGGGCGCCGTGCTGCTGCTGGCCGGGCTGGCGCTGCGCCGGCGCTGGCCGGCGCTGGTGATGCTCGTCCCCGGCGGCGCGATGGCGATGCTGTTCGGGCTGCTGTTCGGCAGCGTCTTCGCGCGCGAAGACCTGATCCCGGCGCTGTGGCTGCACCCGCTGCACGCGCCGGTGACGCTGCTGGCGGCCGCCGTCGCGCTGGGCGCGGCGATCCTGCTCGGCGGCCTCGCGCTGGGCGCCATGCAGGCGGTCTGGCGCGGTGCGGCGCGCGACTGGTGGGCGCACGACGCCCCGCTGCTGCTGGCCTACTCGGGCGGCCTGGCCGCCCCCTGGTGGCCGGCGGCGCTGTGGGCGGTCGGCGTCGGCGCAGCCTGGGCGGCGCTGGGTGGCGCCTGGCGCGCCGCGCCGGGCAGCGGGCAGGCCGCGGGCGCCGCACGCGGGCTGGCCCGGTTCGTCGAACAGGCGCTGCAGCTGGCCGTCAACACGGTGTCCTTTGCCCGCGTGGGCGCGTTCGCGCTCGCCCATGCCGGGCTGTCGGCGGCCGTCGTCGGCGTGGCGGATGCCGCCGGCGGCCTGGCCTACGGCGTGCTGCTGGTGCTGGGCAACCTGCTGATCCTCGTCCTCGAGGGTCTGGTGGTCGGCATCCAGACGACGCGGCTGCTGCTGTTCGAGTTCTTCCTGCGCTTCCTCCAGGGCCGCGGCCGGCCGTTCCGGCCCCTGCCGCCGCTGGCCGCGCCGACGGCCTGAGCGCGCGCCGCGCCGGCCCACCCTCGCCCCACCCCCACCCGTCCGCCACCCGTCCGCCTGCCCGGAGTCCGTCATGCCCCAAGGTCACCGCAAAGCCCTGTCCGCCCTGCTGCTGGTCGGCCTGGCCGTCGCCGCCTGCGCGCTGTTCCTGATCGCCGGCGCGCTCCCGGCCACGGCGCAGACCGCCGCGCCCGGTGCCGCGCCCGACCCCGACGTGCTGCGCTGGGCCTTCATCTCGGCCGCGGCAGCCGCCGGACTGGCCACCCTGGCGGCCGGCTACGCGGTGGCGGTGGTCGGCAGCGCGGCGGTCGGCGCGCTGACCGAGAAACCCGAGCTGCTCGGGCGCGTGCTGATCCTGGTCGGCCTGGCCGAGGGCATCGCGATCTACGGTCTGATCGTCGCGATCCTGATCCTCAACCGGGCCTGAGCCGGTGAACGCGGGTGAAGCGGCGGGCGCGGTGGGGCCGGTCGTGGTGCTGTGCGACGCCGCGCTGGCCAGCGCGTTCCGGCTCGCCGGGGTCGACGCGCGCGCCGTCGTGCCGGCCCCCGGCCACCCCGGCGGCGACCATGGCCCCGCGCCGCTGCCGGCGGGCGTGACCGATGCCTTCGAGCAGGCCTGCGCGCAGGCGGCGCTCGTCGTGCTCGCGCCGGCGGTGGCGTCGGTGCTCGACGGCGCGCGGCTGGCCGCCGCGCAGTGGCGGCTGCAGCCTCTGGTCGTGGTGCTGCCGGAGATCGCGGCGCCGCAGCCGGACGCGGCGTTCGCGCGCCGCATGCGCGCGGCGCTGGGGATCGAGGCATGAACCCGCCGGGCCGCCCCGACGCCGCAGACCCCAGGCCGCCGCCGGAAGGTGCGCCCGTGCGTACCGTTGCCAGCCCGTCGGCGCTGCAGGCCGACGCGCTGTGCGCCGAGATCGAGCGCCTGGCCCAGGCGCGCCGCGACGCGCTGCTCGACGCCGCCGCGCGCGACGCGGCCCGGCTGCGCGCCGAGGCACGCGACGACGCACGCCGCCAGTGCCGGCAGGCGCTGGCGGCGATGCGCGCGAGCGAGCGCGGCCGCACGCGCGACCTGCAGGCGGCGCTGGAGACCGCCGCGCGCCAGCAGGCGGCGCGGCAGGCGGCGCATGCGCTCGCCCTGGCCTGGCCGCAGCTGGACGATGCGCTGAGCCAGCGCTGGGCACTGCCGGCGGCGCGCCAGGCGTGGGTCGACGCCACGCTGGCACTGGCGCGCCGGCGCCTGCGCGGCGACGCCTGGCAGGTGGCGCACCCCGCCGACTTCGGCGCCGAGGCCAGCGCAGCCTTGCGCGCCGCACTCGCACGGCACGGTGCGGGCGCAGCCACGCTCAGCGCCGACGCGGCGCTAGTCGCCGGGCTGGTGGTGCAGGCAGGCGGCGCCCGGCTGGACAGCTCGCCGCCCGCCCTGTGCGCCGACCGCGCGCGCGTCGAGGCCGAGCTGCTCGCCCGGATGCTGCCGGCTTGCGCGGCAGGAGATAGATCGTGACCCGGACGGACCGACCGCAGCCCGACGCGCAGCGGGCTCGCGCCGGTGGCGCGTCCGGGCAGGCGACGACGGCACGCATCACCGCCTTGAGCGGGCCGGTGCTGCAGGCGCTGGCGCAAGGCGCCTTCCGCGTCGGCGAGGCGGTCGAGGTCGGCCCGGCGCGGCTCCCCGGCGAGATCATCCGCCTCGAGGGCGACCGCTTCACCGCCCAGGTCTACGAGGACACGACCGGCCTCGCCCCCGGCGACCCGGTGCATGGCACCGGCGCAGCGCTGTCGGTGCCGCTCGGGCCGGGGCTGCTCGGGCGGATCCACGACGGGCTGCTGCGCCCGCTGGACGGGCGGCCGCCGCCGCGCTGGCAGATGGTGCCGACGGTGGCCCCCGGCGAGCGGCTGCAGCCGGCGGCGGTGATCGCCCGCATCGCGGACCCGAACCAGGGCGAAGGCGCCACGCGGGCCGACCACACCGTGCAGCTCCCGCCGACGCTCGGCGGCGAGGTGGTCGACGTCGCACCAGCCGGCCCGGCCGACGCCACCACCACGCTGCTGACCTTGCGCGACGCCGCCGGCCGCCTGCACCGCGTCGGCCCGGTGCACCGCTGGCCGGTGCGCGAGCCGCGCCCGGTGGCGGCGCGGCTGCCAGCCGACGAGCCGCTGCTGACCGGGCAGCGCATCCTCGACACGCTATTCCCGGTGGCGCGCGGCGGGCGGGCGGCGATCCCCGGCGGCTTCGGCACCGGCAAGACGGTGCTGCAGGAGACGCTGGCCAAGTGGTGCCATGCCGACATCATCGTCTACGTCGGCTGCGGCGAGCGTGGCAACGAGATGGCCGAGGTGCTGCACGAGTTCCCGGCGCTGCAGGACCCGCGTACCGGGCGCGCGCTGATGGAGCGCACGGTGATCATCGCCAACGCGTCGAACATGCCGGTGGCGGCGCGCGAGGCCAGCATCTACACCGCCGTCACGGTGGCCGAGTACTTCCGCGACCAGGGCCTGCACGTGGCGCTGATGGCCGACTCCACCAGCCGCTGGGCGGAGGCGCTGCGCGAGGTCTCCGGGCGCCTCGGCGAGCTGCCGGGCGAGGCCGGCTACCCGGCCTACCTCGGCTCGCGCCTGGCCGAGTTCTACGAACGTGCGGCGCGCGTGACCACGCTCGGCGGCCAGGAGGGGTCGCTGACCATCATCGGCGCGGTCAGCCCGCCCGGGGGCGACTTCTCCGAGCCGGTGACGAGCCACACCAAACGTTTCGTCGGCTCGTTCTGGGGCCTGGACCGCGAGCGCGCGCAGGCGCGCTTCTACCCGGCGGTGCACCCGCTGCAGTCGTACGCGGTCGACGCGGCGCGCTTCGCGCCCTGGTGGACGGCACGCGGCAACGCCGACTGGGCGCGCCAGCGCGACGAGTTGCTGGCGCTGCTCGAGGAGCAGGCGCACCTGGAGCGCATGGCGCGCATCGTCGGCCGCGACGCGCTGCCGCCGGCGCAGCAGCTCACGCTGCTGGCGGCCGAGCTCGTCGACGAGGCGCTGCTGCGGCAGTCGGCATTCTCGCCGGTGGACCGCTACTGCTCGGCCGCGCGCCAGAGCGAGATGCTGCGCCTGGTGATGCGCTTGATCGCGCTGGCGCGCACGGCGGTCGAGCGCGGCGCGCTGCCGCAGGCCGTGGCCGCGCTGCCGGTGCACCGGCGGCTGCAGCGCATGGGCGAGGAGATCGGCGAGGACGCGCTGGCGCGCTTCGCCGAACTGTGGCCGCAGCTCGAGCGCGAGTTCGCGGCCCTGACGCCGGGCCCGGCCGCGGGCACGCCAACGGCCGCTGCCGCCGACGCCGTCGCAGCGGGCGTGCGAGCACGCGCGGCCGACACCGCGGGGCGAGGCTGAGCATGCGCGCCGAGCTGAGCCTGGCCGGCGGCGCGCTGCGCGTCGACGGGCCGCTGCTATTCCTGCGGCGCGAGGCCGAGGTGACGCTGGGCGAGGCGGTGGAGGTGCGCATGGGCGACGAGGTCCCGCGCATCGGCCGCATCGCCAGCCTGGACGAGGACACCCTCGTCGTCGAGGTGCTCGACCGCACGCTCGGCATCGGCCTGGCCGAGGTGCGCGTGCGGCTGCTCGGCGAGCCGGTGGGCCTGGGGGTCGGGCCGGGGCTGCTCGGCCGCGTGTTCGACGGCATGGGCCGGCCGGCCGACGGCGGCCCGCCGGTGGCGGCGCGGCACTGGCGGCGCGTCGACGCACCGCCGCTCAACCCGGCGCAGCGCGCGCTGCCGCGCGACTTCATCGAGACCGGCATCTCGGCGATCGACCTGACCAACAGCCTGATCCGCGGCCAGAAGCTGCCGGTATTCTCCGCCGGCGGGCTGCCGCACGACCGGCTGGCGATCGAGATCGCGCGCCACGCGCGGCTGCGCCCCGCGCCGGCCGGCGACGCCGGGCGCACGCAATCCCGCGGCCGCAGCGGGGTCGACGGTGGCGACGACGACACCTTCGCGATCGTCTTCGTCGGCATCGGCGTGTCGCACGACGCCGCGGAGGGCTTCCGGCGCGCGATGGAGGCCTCGGGCGCGCTCGGCCATACGGCGATGTTCCTCAACCTGGCCAGCGCGCCCAGCCCGCAGCGGCTGCTGACGCCGCGCGTGGCCTTGACGGCGGCCGAGTACCTGGCGTTCGACGAGGGGCGCCACGTGCTCGTCGTCATGACCGACATGACCAACTACTGCGAGGCCCTGCGCGAGGTCTCGGCGCGCCACGGCGAGATCCCGAGCCGCAAGGGCTACCCCGGCTACATGTACTCGGACCTGGCGACGATCTACGAGCGCGCGGGCGCCGCGGAGGGCGCGCGCGGCACGGTCACCCAGCTGCCGGTGCTGACGATGCCGGCCGACGACATCAGCCACCCGATCCCGGACCTGACGGGCTACATCACCGAGGGCCAGATCGTGCTCGACCGCACGCTGGACCACCGCGGCATCTACCCGCCGATCCACGTGCTGCCGAGCCTGTCGCGCCTGTTCGACCAGGGCACCGGCGCCGGCTTCACGCACGCCGACCACCCGGCGCTGGCACACCAGCTGTTCGCCTCCTACGCCAGGGCCGTGCGCGTGCGCGTGCTGGCCAGCGTGGTCGGCGCCGACGGGCTGACCGATCTCGACCGCATCTACCTGGACTTCGCCGACCGCTTCGAGCGCAAGCTGGTGGCGCAGGACGGCGCGCGCACGCTGGACCAGAGCATGGCCATCGCGTGGCAGCTGCTGGCCGCGCTGCCGGCCGAGGAGCTCACGCGGCTGAGCGACGCGCAGATCGCGCGCCAGCTCGGGGCCGGCGCGGGTGCTGCCGCCGGCGGCGCGCGGGCGCAGGGCCGCGATGGCTGAGACGGCCGCCACGCGCAGCGCCGCGCTCGCGCTGGCCGGCGAGCGCGCCTTGATGCGCCAGGGGCACCAGTTCCTGGACGAGAAGCGCATGCTGCTGGCCGGCGCGCTGCTGCGCGCGCTGCGCGAACACGAGGCGCTCGACGCCGAGTTGCTCGAGGCTGCCGCCGCGGCCGGGGCCGCCTGGCGCCGCGCGCTGCAACGCCACGGCCAGGCGGGGCTGGATGCCTACCCGCCGGCGCCGCCGGTCGATGGCCCGCGCACGCTGCGCGAGTCCTTCCTCGGCGTGGCGCAGCTGGCCCTGGTGCCCGCGCCCAGCGCGGCCGCGGTCGATCCGGGCCGCGGGGCGGGCGACGCACGCATGCCGGCCGGCCCCGACGGCCCGGGCCTGCGGGCCGGCACGGCCGGCGGTCCGCCGGCGCTCGATGCGTCGCCCGAGGCGCAGGCCTGCTGCGCGGCCTTCCGCGACCTGCTCGGGCCGCTGGCACGGCTGGCCTCGTGCCGAGGCAACCTGGAACGCCTGGCCGCCGAGCTGCGCCGCACCCAGCGCCGCGCACGCGCGCTGGAAAACGTGCTGCTGCCCGAGGTCGAGTCGCAGCTGGCGGCCGTCCAGGCGCAGCTCGAGATGGCCGATCAGGAGGAGGCGGTCCGCATCCGCCTGGCCGCGCGCCGGCCGGGCCCGGGCAAGATGAAGGCGTAGGCGCGCCCGTCCTGGTCATCCGGGTCATTGCCGGCGGGCCGGCCGTCGTGCGCGACGCCGGCACGCGACAGGTTCGGCCGGGCCGTCGCCGTGGCGGGGATCAACGCGTCGCCGCGCTGAGCGCGAATCCCATCGCGGAGGCCGCGGCAGCGAGGCGCTGGTCGTAGGTCGCCAGTTCGATCGGCTCGCCCTGGTGGCGCACGAAGTCCAGCGTCGCGAGGTGCAGCGCGTCGGGCGTTCGCACCGGCGCCGGGAACGGCTGCAATGCGCGCGCGAGCACGCGGGGCGCGAGCTCGATCAGGTTGACGCGATCGACGAGCTGGCGTGCCTGCACGGCGTGCGAGGCGGCAGCGCCGCGCGCGTGAACCCGGTCGAAGACCTCGTATTCCAGCAACCGGCTCGAGACCAGGACCTTCGACCAGAACGGCGGATCGGCACGCCCCGGACTTCGTCGAGTCCGACGGTCGACGCGATACGGCGGGACGGCATGGCAACGGGTCAAAACCAAGGGCAAACCCGGATGCACTAAAGTTCATGTTTCACTACACTGATCGTCAGTGTGCACACCATCAGCGCACGCAGTCAAGGAGACCGCGATGACCCTCTCGTCCTCGAAACCTCCCGTCATCGTCGCCGGCGGCGGCATCGGCGGCCTGGCGGCGGCGCTGGCGCTGGTACGCCGCGGCTTCGACGTCAAGGTCCTCGAGCAGGCGCCCGAGATCGGCGAGATCGGCGCCGGCATCCAGCTCGGCCCGAACGCGTTCTCGGCCTTCGACGCGCTCGGGGTCGGCGAGAAGGCGCGCGGGCGCGCCGTCTATACCGACTGCATGGTGATGCACGACGCGGTCGACGAGTCGCTGGTCGGCCGCATCCCCACCGGCGAGGCCTTCCGCGCGCGCTTCGGCAACCCCTACGCGGTGATCCACCGCGTCGACGTGCACCTGAGCCTGCTCGAGGGCGCGCAGGAGACCGGCCACGTCGAGTTCCTCACCTCGACCCGCGTCGAGCGCGTCGAGCAGGACGCAGGCAGCGTCAGCGTCTTCGACCAGCATGGTCGCGCGCATCGCGGCGTGGCGCTGATCGGCGCCGACGGCGTCAAGTCGGTGGTGCGCCAGCAGCATGTCGGCGACCCGGCGCGCGTCACCGGGCATGTCGTCTATCGCGCCGTCGTCGACAGGAAGGACTTCCCCGCCGACCTGCAGTGGAATGCAGCCAGCCTGTGGGCCGGCCCGAACTGCCACCTGGTGCACTACCCGCTGCGCGGCGGCGAGCAGTACAACGTCGTCGTCACCTTCCACTCGCGCGAGCAGGAGGAGTGGGGCGTTCGCGAAGGCAGCAAGGACGAGGTGCAGAGCTACTTCCAGGGCATCTGCCCGAAGGCGCGCCAGCTGATCGACCTGCCCAAGAGCTGGAAGCGCTGGGCCACCGCCGACCGCGAGCCGATCGCGCAGTGGACCTACGGCCGCACGACCCTGCTCGGCGATGCCGCGCACCCGACGACGCAGTACATGGCGCAGGGCGCGTGCATGGCGATGGAAGACGCGGTCACGCTCGGCGAGGCGCTGCGCGTGCACGGCAACGACTGGGCCAAGGCGCTGGACCTGTACCAGCGCTCGCGCGTGGCGCGCACCGCGCGCATCGTGCTCAGCTCGCGCGAGATGGGGCGCCTGTACCACGCCAAGGGTGTCGAGCGCCTGGTGCGCAACGAGCTGTGGAAGGGGCGCACGCCCGAGCGCTTCTACGACGCGGTCGAGTGGCTGTACGGCTGGAAGGTCGAGAACTGCCTGGCCGCCTGAGCGGCGCGCGCGCCCAGCCAACGATCCCCGAACCGAGGACTCCCCGTGACCCCAACCCCCACCCTCTGGACCCCGCCCGCCGTGCCGACGCTGCCCGTGCGCGGCCGCAGCGAGCGAGCCCCCGTCAACCGCCTGTTCTTCGTCGGCCGCAACTACCACGCCCACGCGGTCGAGATGGGCCGCCCGGTCGACAAGTCGGCCGAGCAGCCGTTCTATTTCACCAAGTCGCCGTCGACGCTGGTCGCCTCGGGTGCGACGGTGCCGTACCCGCCGCGCACGCAGAACTACCACTACGAGATGGAGCTGGTGGTGGTCATCGGCAAGCCGGGTTTCCGCGTCGCCGAGGCCGACGCGCACGAGCTGATCTACGGCTACGCCTGCGGGCTGGACATGACGCGGCGCGACCTCCAGCTCGTCGCGCGCGACAAGGGCCGGCCCTGGGACCTGGGCAAGGATATCGAGCAGGGCTCGGTGATCTCGGAGATCGTCCCGATGCCCGGCGTGGCCATCGAGCGCGGCGAGATCGCGCTCACCGTCAACGGCCAGCCGCGGCAGGCCTCCGACATCGACAAGCTGATCTGGAATATCCGCGAGCTGATCGCCGACCGGTCGACCTACTACCACCTGCAGCCCGGTGACCTGATCTACACCGGCACGCCCGAAGGCGTCGGCGCGGTGGTGCCGGGCGACCGCCTCGAGGGCCGCGTCGCCGGCGTCGGCGAGATCGCGCTGCACATCGGCGCGGCCGAGTGAACCCGACAGGAGCCACGACGATGACGACCGAGAACACCCTGTCGCCGGTGCGGCTGACGATGCAGTCCGGCCCCGGCCAGCCCGAGCCCTCGCCCGCGCTCGAGAAGCTGTACCGCGGCTTCGAGCAGGAGCTGCTGGTGCCGCTGTGGACCGAGATCGGCGACCTGATGCCGCTGCAGCCGCAAAGCAAGGCCACGCCGCACCTGTGGCGCTGGGACCGGCTGGTCGCGCTCGCCGACCAGGCCGGGCATCTGGTGCCGGTCGGCCGCGGCGGCGAGCGCCGTGCGATCGCGCTGGCCAACCCGTCGCTCGGCGGCAAACCCTTTGCGACGCCGACGCTGTGGGCCGCGATCCAGTACCTGATGCCGGGCGAGGACGCGCCCGAGCACCGCCACACGCAACACGCCTTCCGCTTCGTCGTCGAGGGCGAGGGCGTGTGGACGGTCGTGGGCGGCGACCCGATCCGCATGTCGCGCGGCGACTTCCTGCCGCAGTCGGGCTGGAACTGGCACGCGCACCACAACGCAGCGACCCGGCCGATGGCGTGGATCGACGGGCTGGACATCCCGTTCTCCTACGTCACCGAGTCGCAGTTCTTCGAGTTCGGCCGCGAAAAGCTCACGCCGGCCGAGATGACGACCCCCGAGCGCTCGCGCTCGGAGCGGCTGTGGGGCTACCCCGGGCTGCGCCCGGTATCGCAGCCCGACGCGCTGCCGGCCACCCCGCTGCTCGCCTACCGCTGGGCCGACACCGACCGCGCGCTGGCCGAGCAGCTGGCGCTGGAGCAGGAAGGCCAGGCGGTGACGCTGAGCCCCGGCCACGCCGCGGTGCGCTTCACCAACCCGACGAACGGCCGCGACGTGCTGCCGACGATCCGCACCGAGATGCACCGCCTGCGCGCCGGGGCCGCGAGCGTCGCGCGCCGCGAGGTCGGTTCGTCGGTCTGCCAGGTCTTCGACGGCCGCGGCACGGTGCGCGTCGGCGAGCGCACCTGGACGGTCGCGCGCGGCGACTTGTTCGTCGTGCCGTCGTGGGTGCCGTTCTCGGTGCAGGCCGAAGGCGACACCGCGCTCGACCTGTTCCGCTTCGGCGACGCGCCGATCTTCGAGGCCTTGCACGCGCAGCGCGTGCAGGTCGGCACGGCCTGACCGGGCGGCCGGCGTGAAGCTGGCCCGCGCGGTGCACGCGCGAGCTCATCGCTTGGCGAGAAACTCCACCGTCCGCGCCCAGGTCTCGGGCGAGGCGAGGATGCCCAGGTGCGCCGTCCCCAGCACCGGGTCGTACGCGCCCTGCCCGGTAAGGTCGACCTGGCGCGCGCCCTTCAGCGCCGCGCTGCGCGAGAAGTCCACCGCCTGGCCGTAGATGTCGATCGAGGGCACCGGGGTGAAGAAGCCGTCCTGCGCCGCGAAGTAGACGAAGCTGGTATCGGCGTTGCGGATCACCAGCACCTGCGTCGGGCCCGCGGTCTCGCGGCTGCCGCCCGGGCCGTTGAGGCGCTGCAGGAACGGCGTATTCGGCGAGCCGACCTCCTGGCACAGGTCGCTGGCCGGCGTGAAGCCGCCGTACGCCGGCAGCTGGTAGTAGTTCGCCGGGTCGCCGCTGCAGTTGATGATGCCGTGGTTCGGCCCGTCGATGGCGACCAGCCGGCGCACGAGCTTGTAGGCATCGTCCTGCCGCATCCATTCGCGCGCCAGCGTCGCGCCCATGCTGTGGCCGACGATGTCGACCTGCCTCGCGCCGGTATAGGCCAGCACCGCGGCGACGAAGCGGCGCAGGTCGGGCACGTTGGCCTGGTGCGAGTGCGCGATGCGCGCGCGCCGCGTATTGTCGGCGGCGAGGTCGCACTGGTCGCCCTGGTAGCCCAGCGCCCACAGCTCGCCCGGGCTCCAGCCGCTGTCCGCCAGGTGCTGCGCCAGCAGCTGCATCTTGCCGTTGGTCGGGCTGCAGGTGCCGGCGGCGTAGGGCACGTCGTTGTTGCCGTGCAGGAAGATCACCGGCGTGCGCACCGCCGGCCCGGCGGCGCCGAATCCGATCACGGGCTTTTGCAGCGACGCGTCCTCGATCACCGGGAAGTCCGCCGGCAGGCTCGTGCCGACGCTGCCGGCCGCCTGCGCAGCGCCGGCCAGCGCGACGGCGGCGACCGCGGCGCCGAGGGCGCGTGCGGCGCGGCGCCACGGCGCGGTGTTCGGGAATGCGCGCGCGGCGCGGATCGCTTTCCAGCTCATCGTCGTCTCCTTCGAGTTGCCCGTCGGGGCCGTTGTCGGGCGGCCGAAGCGCTCAGGCGCCGGCCAGGAAGCGCTCGACCAGCGCGAACTGCTCGGGCGTATTCAGTGCCGGCGCATGCCCGCAGCCGGGGATCGTCGCCACCACCGCGCGCGGGCCGCGCGTGCGCATCGCCTCGGCGACCTCGGGCGGCAGCAGGTCGGACCTCTCGCCGCGCAGGCACAGCACCGGGATGTCCAGGGCGTCCCAGGCCGGCCACTGGTCGTAGTCCTGCGGGTGGTGGATGAACTGCTGCACCATCGCCGGGTCGTAGTGCGGCGTCCAGCGGCCGTCGGGCAGGCGGCGCGCCGAGGTCTCGGCCAGCAGCCGCCAGTGCGCGTCGGCCAGCCAGCCGTAGGGCGCGTAGACGGTGCGGAAGTAGGCCTCGAGCTCGGCCATGGTCGCGAACGCGGGCGGGTTGCCGGCGTAGCTGCGGATGCGCTCGACCGCCGCCGGCGCCAGCTCGGGCCCGATATCGTTCAGCACCAGCCGGCCGATGCGGCCGCGCAGCCGCCCGGCGGCGGCCTTCAGCCCGATCGCGCCGCCCATCGAGGTGCCGAGCCACACGCAGCGCGCGATGCCGAGCTGGTCCAGCAGCGAGACCGCGATCCGCTCGTAGAAGTCCAGGCAGTATTCCTGCGCCGGCAGCGGGCTCCACTGGCTGAAGCCGCGGCCGATCGTATCGGGGCAGATCACGCGCCAGCGCGGCGCCAGGTGCGCGGCGAGATGGTCCATGTCGCGCCCGCTGCGCGCCAGCCCGTGCCAGGCGACGACCACCTCGGCGCCCGCGTCGCCCCACTCGGTGAAGTGGATCTCGCGGCCTTCGCAGGCCAGGTAGTTCGATCGCATGGTGGTCGTCATGGCAGGACCCTCAGCGCCCAGGCGCGCAGCCGGCCGACGATGCCGGTCGGGAAGTGGTAGACCGACAGCACGAACAGCACGCCCATCCACAGCAGCCAGCGGTCGGCGCTGACGAGCTGCGCCAGCACCGGCACACCCTCGACCGCACCGGCGCCGAGCCGCAGCAGGTCCTGCAAATAGTTCTGCGCCAGCACGAACAGCACCGAGCCGACGACGGCGCCGTACAGCGTGCCCATGCCGCCGATGACGACGATGAGCAGGATGTCGAGCATGATCTCGAACGACAGCGTGGTGTCCGGCCCGACATAGCGCAGCCACAGCGCGAGCAGCGCGCCGGCGAGGGTCGCGAACAGTGCCGCCAGCACGTTGGACAGCGTGCGGTAGACGACGGTGCGGTAGCCGATCGCCTCGGCGCGGAAGTCGTTCTCGCGGATCGCCTGCAGCACGCGGCCGAAGGGGCTGTTGACGATGCGCAGGATCAGCAGGAAAAGCCCCAGCACGACGGCGAACATCACCCAGTAGGTGATCGCCTTGCCGTCGATCAGCAGCCCGAGGACCTCGACCTCGAAGGGCTCGAAGCTGGGGCTGAGCCACTCGGGGTTGCGGAAGGTCAGGCCGTCCTCGCCGCCGGTGAAGTCCGACAGCTGCGACGCCAGGGTCTGGAACGCGGTGGCGACGGCGAGCGTGATCATGGCGAAGAAGATCGCCTTGACGCGCAGGCTGAACAGGCCGATGACGAGCGACAGCGCGACCGATGCCAGGGTCGCCAGCAGCAGCCCCGCTCCGACCGCTCCCCAGCCCGCGCCCATGCGCTCGCTGGCGATCGCAATGCCGTAGGCGCCGATGCCGAAGAACATCGTGTGCGCGAAGCTGACGATGCCGGTGTAGCCGAGCAGCAGGTCGTAGCTGGCCACGAGCAGCACGAAGACGAGGATCTTGGCCACGACCGACATCGACTTCGCGCCCGGGAACAGGAACGGCGCGAGCGCCAGCGCCACCAGGATCAGCAGCAGCGCCGCGCTCAGCCAGCGGCTGCGCGGCAGGTCGTGCGACAGCAGGCGGTTCAGCATGTCACTTGGCCCGGCGAATCGGGCTTGCGCTGGTTTGCGGCTTGTTGCCGCCAATTGCGGCCGGCTGCGGCGGGTCGCTGATCGCCTGTCCTGGCGTTCGACGTACCAGCGTGCCATGGGTGGCGGGCACCCTCCCACTCCATGTCCCCCGGGGCGTGCTGCGCCCGCCCCTCCTCCTTTACTTCCGTGGGAGGGTGCCCGCCACCCATGGCCTGCCACCGCCCCGGTATTCGACCGTCGAGTACCACCGCTGCGCCCTGCCGAGGACGGTGGGTGCCCTTGCCCGTAAGTAAAGGAGGAGCCAGCGGCCGAAGGCCGATGGCGGGGGAGCGAGCCCGGACACAAACAGTCCTGCGGACTGTTTGTGCCTGGCGAGCGCCCGGAGCACTGTCCCCGGGCATGGAGGGCAAGGGCTCC
>JACPVA010000059.1 GCA_016191995.1 Burkholderiales bacterium
CGCGGCGGGCCTGGGCGCAGCTGCCGGGACGGCCGCCGGCGCCGCAGTCGTCGCCTCGGCCGCCGGCCGCGCGCCCGCGCCGCAGTCGAGCTTGACCTCGACCCCGCGCGCCACCCCGCGCACGCTGACCGCGCGCTGCACGCTCGCACAGCCCGGCCGCCGCAGCTCGACCATCCCGTACAGCGCCTGCTGCTCGCCCGGGTAGGTCGGCGGGAAGATCAGCCGCTGCTCGACGGCGAGCGGCGTCACGCCGACGCGCCGGCCCATCACGTAGACCTCGGCACCCGGCGGGTCGGAGGCGATCGCGATCCGGCCCGGCTGCTCGCCCAGCGACGCGCAGCCGGCAACAGCTGCTGCGGCCAGCGCCAGCGCGATCCGGGTCGTGCGTGCCGCCGGGGCTGCGACACTGCGCCGCGGGGCGTGGCGGGGGATCGGGTCGGGGCCGTGCACGGCAGGCTCCAGGCGCGCGCTACATCGCGGCGAACAGCATCAGCGTCGTGCGCTGCTTGCCGGCCGGCTGCCCCGGAGGGTCGTAGCGGCTGCCGCTGAACATCACGTGATTGAGCTGCAACTGCACGTTCTGCGCCAGCATGTAGGTCCCGCCTATCGTCAGCGCATTGTCGCGGTTGCGGGTCGCGGTGCCGCGGTCGGCGGTCCGGTAGCCGAGCAGCAGCGTCGCCCGGCCCGGCAGCACCCCGAGCTGCCCGTGCAACGACCAGGCCTTGCGGTCGGCCGAGGAGCTGTTGAAGACCGAGTCGGGGTCGGCCGGCGCGCGGCCGAAGGCGGCGTAGACCCCCAGCGGCATGCTGCCGACGTCGCCCTGGAGCTGGCCGTCGACCGCCCAGCCCTTGGTGACCATCTCGACCGTCGCGCCGTCGACGCGCTCTTTCGCGCTGCCCGAGTAGACCTGCGCGCCCAGGCCCGCGTCCCAGTTTCCGAAGCTCGGCGTCCACGCCGCGCGCAGGTAGGGCGCCAGCTTCTTGACGGCGAAGCTGCCGTGCTTGGGCGCCCACAGGCTGAAGTTGACGAAGCCCATCTCGTTGGCGGCGGCCAGCGCGAAGCCGGTGGCCTCGCCCGCGCCCAGGCCGAGATATTGCTGCGCCATCAACGCGCTTCGGTCCTCGCCGACGCGCTGGAAGCGCTGCGCACCGGTATTCAGCAGCTCGAAGCCGTAGCCCGCGCCGCCGGCATCGGTGGAGAACGGCACGAACAGCAGGTCGGTCTTGCCGAACTTGTAGTTGAACGGCATCTTGTAGGAGCCGAACAGGCTGAAGTCGCCGGACTCCGTGTCGGCGGTGCCGAAGGTCGCGAATTCCAGCAGGAAGCCGATGTGCTCGCCGACGCGCCCGCCGATCAACAGCGCCGCCTCGTCCGGGAACTGCAGTTCGCCGGTGTTCGTGCCGACGGTATCGTCGTCGCCGTTCGTCTTCTGGTAGCGGATCTTGGTTACCAGCGAGGCGTTGAGCGTCATCGGCAGCGCCAGGTCGTCGCCCTCGACCTGCGACTGCGAGCCGACCAGCGTATAGCCGGCGGACTTGAAGGCGCGGCCGAAGGCATTGATCGCCGGGAAGGTCTGGTAGTGGCAGGCCACGCAGGCCATGCCGGTCTGGCGCGCGAAGGCCGGTGCGGCCGAGGCGCCCGCGCTGGCCAGCAGGGCCGCGGCGCCGAGGAGCAAGGCCGCCAGCAGGCGGCCGCAGGGGGTGATGCTGAGCATGGGGGTCTCTCCTGCCGGCACGGGCCGGTCTAAGCGTTTCACCGGTTGCGGTCGTGGTCACCGGCGGACACAGTCTTAAGCGGGTGCCGCCCGTGCGATACGGACCATCGGCGCGATCGGGGTCGGCCCCTGGTCGCGCCGTCGTCGGACCTTGGTCCGAGCGCTCGTGCAGCGATGGCCGAGGTCGGGCGCCGACGTCGAAGGGATAGAGACCGGCATGACGGATGCTCTGTTGACGGGACCCGCGCCGGCCGCGGCCAGCGTCGCGGAGCGTGCGCCCCCCTTCGGCCGGGTCAGCCTGGCGCGGCAGTTCCTCGGCGTCAGCGCGGCGGTCGTGCTGCTCGTGGTGCTGGCCAGCGGGATCTGGGTCGCCGACCGCATCGAGCGCAGCGTCGTCGACCGCACGGCGCGCATGGCCTCGGTCTATTTCGAGAGCATCGTCGCCGGGCGGCTGGACCGCTTCATCGCCAGCGGCGAGGTCGACGAC
Organism: Burkholderiales bacterium; assembly: GCA_016191995.1. Classification (GTDB taxonomy): domain Bacteria; phylum Pseudomonadota; class Gammaproteobacteria; order Burkholderiales; family Burkholderiaceae_C; genus Rubrivivax. The sequence goes on from JACPVA010000059.1 coordinate 2,202, forward strand.
GAGACGCGGCGCGTGCTCGACGGCCTGTTCGTCGACGGCCCGCTGGCGCAGAAGGTCGTGCGCTTCAAGCTCTGGTCGCCCGACGGCCGCATCCACTACAGCAGCGACCACGTCCAGGACGGGATGGTGTTCCCGCTGCACGACCACCACGCGCTGGCGCTCTCCGGCCGCATCGTGGCGACGATGAGCGAGCTCGACGGCCCGGACAACGCCCCCGAGCGCGCGCAGTGGCGCCGCCTGCTCGAGATCTACCTGCCGTTGCGCGCGCCCGGCGCCGCCGAGGTCAACGCGGTGGCCGAGTTCTACCACTCGACCGACAATATCGATGCCGATATCCGGCGTGCGCAGCGCGAGGGCTGGCTGGTGATCGTCGCCGGCGCGCTGGCGCTGTACGCCGTGCTGTACGCGCTGGTGCACCGCGCGAGCTGCACGATCCGCAGCCAGCAGGGCGACCTGCAGCGCCAGCTCGAGCACCTGCAGCGCGTGCTGGTCGACAACCGCCAGATGCACCAGCGGCTGCAGCGCGCCGGGGCGCAGACCACCTCGTTGGCCGAGCTGTCGCTGCGCCGCATCGCCGCCGACCTGCACGACGGCCCGGCGCAGGACCTCGCCCTCGCGCTGCTGCGGCTGGACGACGCGGCGGCCGCGACGGCCGCGTCGATGGAGGGGGCACGGTTGCGCGACAGCCTGCAGCGCGCGCTGGCTTCGCTGCGCGACATCGCCTCCGGGCTGGTCGTGCCCGGCATGGGCGCGCTGTCGCTGGCCGAGGTCGTGCAGCGCGCCGCGCACGATGCCGGCCGCGGCGCCGGGGTCTCGATCCTGGCCCAGGTCGACCCGCGGCTCGGCGAGGCACCCGAGGCGCTGAAAATCGCCGCCTACCGCGTCGTGCAGGAGGCGCTGTCGAACAGCCTGCGCCACGCCGCCGGCCACCCGCCGCGGCTCGTCGCCGAGCAGCGAGGTGACGAGCTGTGGATCGAGGTGGCCGACGACGGCCCCGGCTTCGACCCCCGGCAGCCGCCGGCCGAGGGCCATCTGGGGCTGGCCTTTCTGCGCGAACGGGTGCAGCTGCTCAGCGGCACGATCGAGATCGACACCGCGCCCGGGCGGGGCACCCGGCTGCGCGTTCGCCTGCCGCTGGCGCAGCCGGTGCCGCAGCATGGCTGAGTCGCTGCGCATCCTGGTCGCCGACGACCACCCGCTGCTGCTCGAGGGCGTCGTGCACTCGCTGCAGGCCGAGCAGGGCTGGCATGTCGTCGCGCAGGTCGGCGACGGGACGCAGGCGGTGGCGCAGGCGCGCGAGTTGCAGCCCGACGTCGCGCTGATCGACCTCAGCATGCCCGGCATCGGCGGCATCGAGGCGATCCGGCAGATCGCGGCCGCCTGCCCGCGCACGCGCATCGTCGTGCTGACCGCCTCCAGCGAGGGCGACGCGCTGCTCGCGTCGCTGAAGGCCGGCGCGCATGGCTACGTGCTCAAGGGCGTATCGGCGCTCGAGCTGCGCTGGACGGTGCGCCGCGTCGCCGAGGGCGAGTCCTACGTGCCGCCGGCGCTGGCCGGGCATCTGCTGGTCGAGTTCACGCGCGCGCGCGACGACCCGCTGTGCGCACTGACCGCGCGCGAGTCCGAGGTCCTGGAGCAGCTGGCGCAGGGCCGCACCAACCGCGAGATCGGCCAGCGGCTGCATCTGGCGGAGAAGACCGTCAAGCACCATGTGACGCAGGTGCTGACCAAGCTGCACGTGCGCTCGCGCACCGAGGCCGCGCTGCTGGCGCAGCGGCGGCGGCTGCAGGAGGGCTAGGACCATGCACGGCAGCAGCGCGCGAGCTCGTGGACGCGGCGTTGCTCGCTGTCTGTGTGACCGCGATGGCGCGCTCGGCGCTGGCACCGAGGACGGCCCGGGCGCGCGGTCGGGCGGCACCCGCCGCGGCGCGCGCCGCGGCCGGACCGGCCGCTACAGCCGCGCCGCCGCGGCGTCGATCGATGCCCGCAGCGAGGGCAGGTCGGCGTGCACCGGAAACTGCGGAAACTGCGCCGCGATCGCCGGCGGCGGGTGGATGAAGAAGCCGACGTCGGCGGCGGCCAGCATCGCGGTGTCGTTGTACGAGTCGCCGGCGGCCAGGACGCGGAAGTTCAGCGCCTTGAAGGCCTCGACGGCGCAGCGCTTCTGGTCCGGCATGCGCAGCCGGTAGTCCGCCACCGTGCCGTCGGCGTCGACGACGAGCCGGTGGCACAGCAGCGTCGGCCGGCCGAGCTGCGCCATCAGCGGGTCGGCGAACTGGTAGAAGGTGTCCGACAGGATCACGACCTGGTAGCGCTCGCGCAGCGCGTCGAGGAACTCGCGCGCCCCGGGCAGCGGCGCCATGCCGGCGATCACGGCCTGGATGTCGGGCAGCTTCAGCCCGTGCTCGCGCAGCAGCGCCAGCCGGTAGCGCATCAGCCGGTCGTAGTCGGGCTCGTCGCGCGTCGTGCGCATGAAACCCTCGATGCCGGTGGCACGCGAAAAGGCGATCCAGATCTCGGGGACGAGCACCCCTTCGAGGTCGAGGCAGACGATATGCATGGGCGGCGATGCTAACCGGCGCGGCGGCGGGCCGGGCCGCGCCAGGGCCGGCGGTCGATCCCGCATTGACCGCGCGCGCGCCTGCGTCATACCATGCGTATGACTGACTCATCCCGGACCGGACCGCAGGCCCATGACCGTCGCCATCAAGCTCGACCCGGCGCTCGAGGAGCGCTTGCGCCGGCGTGCCGCGTCCAGCGGCCGCAGCACCAGCGAGGTCGTTCGCGCGGCGCTGCAGGCCTACCTGGACCAGCCCGATCCGCAGCCACCGCGCAGTGCCTACGAACTCGGCGCGGACCTGTTCGGCCGCCACCGCGGCCCGGCCGACCTGGCGCAGGATCGCAAGCAGGGGTTCGCCGAGATCCAGGCCGAGCGCCACGCGCGGCGCGGGGCATGACTCGCCGCGCGGCGGCGCCGAGCGCCGCGGAGCCCTCCGCGCGCTACGAGGCGGCGTACGCGGGAATGGTGCTGGTCGACAGCGGGCCGCTGATCGCCTTGTTCAACCGCGGCGACCGCTGGCACGCGCCGGTCCTGGACTGGCTGCGTGCGAACCCTGCCGCGCGCCTGCTGACGACCTGGCCGGTGGCGACCGAGGTCTGCGCGCTGCTGGCCCGGCGCCTCGGCAACGACTGCGCGCTGGACTTCCTGCGCTGGGCGCAGCGCGGCGGCATCGCCATCACCGCGGCCGCCGACGGATCGCTGACCGAGATCCTGCGGCTGAGCGAGCGTTTCGCGAGCCTGCCGTTCGACCTCGCTGAGGCCTCGATCGCCGAGGCGGCGGCGCGGCTGAAGCTGCGCCACCTGCTGTCGATCGACGCCGACTTCGACGTCTACCGCGACCGCGCCGGGCGGCCGCTGGTCAACCTGCTGCGGCGCTGAGCGGTCTTCGGCGCCGACACGGATTCACTCCGAGCTCCCGAGCGTCACCTGCTCCTGCCGCGCACGCCCGGCGCGCCACAGCGTCAGCGTCACCTTGTCGCCCGGCTGGCGCTGCTCGAGCAGCGTCAGGATGTCGTCCAGCGTCTTGACCGGCTCGCCGTCGATCGCGGTGACGACGTCGCCCATCTGCACGCCACCGTCGCGCGCGCGGCGGAAGGGCTGCAGCCCGGCGCGCGCTGCCGGCCCGCCCGCGGCGAGCTGGACGATCGCCACCCCCTCGGGCAGCCGCAGCGCCTGCGCGAACCCCGCCGGCGCGGCGGTCACGCCCAGCGCCGGGCGCACGACGCGGCCGTCGCGGATCAGCCGCGGCACGACGCGGTTGACCTCGTCGACCGGGATTGCGAAGCCGATGCCGGCGCTGGCGCCGCTCGGGCTCGCGATCTGGGTGTTGACACCGACCAGCCGCCCGGCCGAATCGAGCAGCGGCCCGCCCGAGTTGCCGGGGTTGATCGCGGCATCGGTCTGCACCACGCCGCGGATCGTGCGGTTGTTGAACGAGTCGATCTCGCGGTTCAGCGCGCTGACGATGCCGGTCGTCAGCGTCTGGTCCAGCCCGAACGGGTTGCCGATCGCGTAGACGCGCTGGCCGACCTGCAGGTCGCGGCTGCTGCCGAGCGGGATCGGCGGCAGCTTGTCGGCCGGCGCGTCGATGCGCAGCACCGCCAGGTCGCGGTCGGGGAAGACGCCGACCAGCCGGGCGTCGAAGCTGCTCTGGTCGGCCAGCGTCACGCGCGCGCCGCTGCCGCCCTGGATGACGTGGAAGTTGGTGACGACATGTCCCTGCCGGTCCCAGACGAATCCGGTGCCGGTGCCGCGCGGTACCTGCTCGGCGTTGAGCGAGAAGAAGTCGCGCTGCGCCGCCAGTGTCGTGATGTGCACGACCGACGGCGAGGTGCGCCGGAACAGGTCGATCGTCGCCTGCTCGTCGGCCAGCAGCGGCCCGCGCGGCGCGACCTCGCGCCCCGCCGGGGCGCCGCGGCCCTGCGCCGGCAGCGTCAGCAGCGACGCGGCGGCGGCCAGCAGCGCGGCGGCCAGCGCGAGGATCCAGGCCGGCCGCGGGCGCGGCAGGATCGTCGACCATGCATCTCGGTTCATTCGGCTTGACAGCTCGGTCGTGTGCAGCAAGGATGCCATTTTGGGTCCGCGGCCGCGATCTCAAGCGGCGGGCCCCGGCAAAGCCGCCACCCAATGGGGAGCCCCATGACCCAGCCCGCAGGAAGTTTCCACCCGCTCGACCCAGGTCGCATCAATACGATGGATCCGGTCGAGCTGGAGTACTGGTGCCGCCATCTCGGCTGCACGCCGGCGCGGCTGCGCAAGGCGGTCGAGGCGGTCGGCGAGCATGTCGCGGCGGTGCGCGACTGGCTCGAGCGGCACCCGCACCCCTGACGCCGGCCGCCGGCACGCCGATTGCGGCGCCTCGCGCGATGACTTGATCGATCTCAAGTCTCCCGCGCGCGGGCCGGCGATGATGGCCGCGGCTGCGATCGGCGCGCGGCCATCCCCCCGTCGACGGCTTGCGCCGGAAAGGGCATCGGCATGGACGAAGGCAAGGACCCGCAGGCTGCCGGGCAGGGCGAGGCTGGCGCCGCCGCACCGGCACGCATCCCGGCGCGCATCGCCAAGCCGCGCGGCGGCGGGCGCGTGGCGCCCAACATGCCGGACCCGGACGCCTTGTGCGCCGACTTCGACTGGGCGCAGGCGCGCGAGGCGCTGGCCGGCCTGCCCGGCGGCGGGCTGAATATCGCGCATGAGGCAGTCGATCGCCATGTCGCCGACGGCCGCGGCGCGCATATCGCGATCCGCTGGATCGGCAAGGGCGGCGACCGCCGCGACCTCAGCTACGCCGACCTGGCGCAGGCGATCGGCCGCTTCGCGCGCGCGCTGCGCGGCCTGGGGCTGGCGCCGGGCGACCGCGTCTTCGTGCTGATGGGGCGGCTGCCCGAGCTCTACGTCGCCGTGCTCGGCGCGCTGAAGGCCGGCTGCGTCGTCACGCCGCTGTTCTCCGCCTTCGGCCCGGAGCCGATCGCCACCCGCTGCGAGATGGGCGACGCCCGGCTGCTGGTGACGACCCCCGAGCTGTACCGGCGCAAGATCGCCGGCCTGCGCGAGCGGCTGCCGGGGCTGAAGCATATCCTCGTCGTCGGCGACGGCGATGCCGAAGGCCCGGGCGTGCAGCGCTGGGCCGATGTCGTCGATGCCGCCGCGGCCGACGCCGCCACCGCCGCCACCGACGCCGAGTCGATGAGCCTGCTGCACTTCACCAGCGGCACCACCGGCCGCCCCAAGGGCGCGATCCACGTCCACGGCGCGGTGCTCGCGCACTGGGCCACCGGGCGCTACGCGCTGGACCTGCACGACGACGATATCTTCTGGTGCACCGCCGACCCCGGCTGGGTCACCGGCACCAGCTACGGCATCATCGCGCCGCTGGTGTGCGGCGTCACCAACGTCGTCGTCGAGGCCGAGTTCGACGCCCAGGTCTGGTACGAGGTGCTCGAGCGCGAGCGCGTGACCGTCTGGTACACCGCGCCGACCGCGATCCGCATGATGATGAAGCTCGGCGCCGGGCTGCTCGCCGGGCGCGACCTGTCGGCGCTGCGCTTCATGGCCAGCGTCGGCGAGCCGCTCAACCCGGAGGCGGTGGTCTGGGGCCAGCAGGCCTTCGGGCTGCCGTTCCACGACAACTGGTGGCAGACCGAGACCGGCGGCATCATGATCGCCAACGTCGCCGCGATGGACATCAAGCCCGGCTCGATGGGCAAGCCGCTGCCCGGCATCCACGCCGCCATCGTGCGCCGCGGCGACGACGGGCATGTCGCCGTCGTCGACGAGCCCGGCGTCGAGGGCGAGCTGGCGCTGGCGCCGCCCTGGCCGTCGATGATGCGCGGCTACCTGAACGAGCAGGCGCGATACGACAAGTGCTTCGCCGACGGCTGGTACCTGACCGGCGACCTGGCCAAGCGCGACGCCGACGGCTACTACTGGTTCGTCGGCCGCGCCGACGACGTCATCAAGTCCGCCGGCCACCTGATCGGCCCGTTCGAGGTCGAGAGCGCGCTGATGGAGCACCCCGCGGTGGCCGAGGCCGGCGTCATCGGCATCCCCGACCCGACGGTCGGCGAGGTCGTCAAGGCCTTCGTCGCGCTCAAGCCCGGCTTCGAGCCCGGCGAGGCGCTGCAGCGCGAGCTGCTGGGCCACGCGCGCAAGCGGCTGGGGGCGGCGGTCGCGCCGAAGAGCATCGAGTTCCGCGCCAACCTGCCCAAGACGCGCAGCGGCAAGATCATGCGGCGCCTCTTGAAGGCGCGCGAGCTGGGGCTGCCGGAAGGGGATCTGTCGACGCTGGAAAGCGACGAGAAGAAGTGAGGGCGTCGACGTGACCGACAAGATCCACCTCGACCGCGCCCACCTGCACCACCTGTGGCGGCAGATGCTGCGCATCCGGCGCTTCGAGGCCAAGTGCGTCGAGCTGTACCAGGCGCAGAAGATCCGCGGCTTCCTGCACCTGTACGACGGCGAGGAGGCGGTCGCCGTCGGCGTCGGCGCGGCGCTCGAGCCGCGCGACGCCATCGTCGCCACCTACCGCGAGCACGGGCAGGCGCTGGCGCACGGCGTGCCGATGCGGCCGATCATGGCCGAGATGCTGGGCCGTGCCGAGGGCTGCTGCCGTGGCCGCGGCGGGTCGATGCACATCTTCAGCCGCGCGCAGCGCTTCTACGGCGGCAACGCCATCGTCGGCGGCGGGCTGCCGCTGGCCGCCGGCATCGCGCTGGCCGACAAGGCATTGCGACCGGGCGCCGTCAGCGCCTGCTTCTTCGGCGAAGGCGCGGTCGGCGAGGGCGTGTTTCACGAGACGCTGAACCTGGCCGCGCTTTGGGCGCTGCCGGTGCTGTTCGTGTGCGAGAACAACCTCTACGCGATGGGCGTGCCGCTGGCCGACAGCGAGGTCGAGACCGACATCTGGCGCAAGGCGCAGGCCTACCGCATGCCGGCCGAGCAGGTCGACGGCATGGACCCGGTGCAGATGGAGGCGGCGGCCTGCCGCGCGGTGGCGCGCATCCGCGCCGGCGAGGGCCCGCAGTTCATCGAGGCGCGCACCTACCGCTTCCGCGCACACTCGATGTTCGACACCCAGGCCTACCGACCGCGCGGCGAGATCGAGGGCTGGCGGCACATCGACCCGATCGAGCGGCTGCGCGCGTGGATGGCCGCCAACCACCAGATCACCGACGCCGAGGCGCAGGCGATCGAGTCCGAGGTCGCGGCCGAGATCGCCGACGCGGTGGCCTTCGCCGAGGCCGGCACGCTCGAGCCGCTGGCCGACCTGGAGCGCTTCGTGCTGATGGACCGCGTGGTCCAGGACGACGCCGACGACCGCGTCGCACCGGGCAGCGCCGGCGCCGCGCCGCCAC
>JACPVA010000060.1 GCA_016191995.1 Burkholderiales bacterium
GCCGGCAAGAAGCCCATCGCCGCCTACCTCGACATCGACGACATCCTCCGCATCGCGCTCGAGGCCGATGTCGACGCCATCCACCCCGGCTACGGCTTCCTGTCCGAGAACCCCGCGTTCGCCGAGGCTTGTGCGGCGGCGGGCATTGCCTTCATCGGCCCCAAGCCCGAGGTGATGCGCCAGCTCGGCAACAAGGTGGCGGCGCGCGAGTTGGCCGAGGCGGCCGCGGTGCCGGTGGTGCCGGCCACCGGGGCGCTGCCGACCGATCTGGCCGAGGCGCAGCGGCTGGCCGCGGCCGTCGGCTACCCGCTGATGCTGAAGGCGAGCTGGGGCGGCGGCGGGCGCGGCATGCGCGTGGTCGAGCACGAGGGCGAGTTGGCCGGGGCGATGGAGGTGGCGCGGCGCGAGGCCAAGTCGGCGTTCGGCAACGACGAGGTCTACCTGGAGAAGCTGGTGCGGCGCGCCCGCCACGTCGAGGTGCAGATCCTCGGCGATACGCACGGCACCCTGGTGCACCTGTTCGAGCGCGACTGTTCGGTGCAGCGCCGCAATCAGAAGGTGGTCGAGCGGGCGCCGGCGCCGTATTTGAATGAATCCCAGCGCGCCGCGCTGTGCGCCGCGGCGCTGAAACTCGCGCGCGCGGTCGACTACACCCACGCCGGCACCGTCGAATTCCTGATGGACGCCGATACCGGGGCGTTCTACTTCATCGAGGTCAACCCGCGCATCCAGGTCGAGCACACCGTCACCGAGGCGGTCACCGGCGTCGACATCGTCAAGGCGCAGATCAAGATCACCGAGGGGGCGAAGATCGGTGCCGAGGACAGCTTCGTGCCGGCGCAGGGGAACATCCGCCTCTCCGGCCACGCGTTGCAGTGCCGCGTCACCACCGAGGACCCGGAGAACGGCTTCACCCCGGACTACGGCCGTCTCACCGCCTACCGCAGCGCCGCCGGCTTCGGCATCCGTCTCGACGGCGGCACCGCCTACAGCGGCGCGGTGATCACCCCCTACTACGACTCGCTCTTGGTCAAGGTCACCGCCTGGGGGCACTCCGCGGCCGAGGCCAATGCGCGGATGGACCGGGCGCTGCGCGAGTTCAGGATTCGAGGGGTATCGAGCAACCTGGCCTTCCTGGAGAACGTCATCGCCCACCCGCTGTTCACCAGCGGCCAGTGCACCACACGCTTCATCGACCAGACGCCGGCGCTGTTCCAGTTCACGCCGCGGCGCGACCGCGCCACCAAGTTGCTCGAGTTTCTCGGCGACGTCACCGTCAACGGCAACCCGGAGATGAAGGGACGCGCCGCACCCTCGCCGATGCCGGGACCGGCCCGGCTGCCCGAGGTCAAGCTGGGAAGTCCGGCACCCAGCGGCAGCCGCGACCGCCTGAAGGAACTGGGGGCCGACGGGTTTGCCCAGTGGATGGTGGAACAAAAGCCGGTACTGATCACCGACACCACGATGCGCGACGCCCACCAGTCGCTGTTCGCCACCCGGATGCGCACTCAGGACATGCTGGCGATCGCCCCGTACTACGCCCGGCTGGCACCGCCGCTGTTCTCGCTGGAGTGCTGGGGCGGCGCCACCTTCGACGTGGCCATGCGCTTCCTCCAGGAAGACCCGTGGCAGCGTCTGGCGGGCTTGCGCGAAGCGCTGCCCCACACCCTGCTGCAGATGCTGCTGCGCGCCTCGAACGCGGTCGGCTACACCAACTACCCCGACAACGTGGTGCGCCACTTCATCCGCCAGGCGGCCGAGGGCGGCATCGACTTGTTCCGCGTGTTCGATTCGCTCAACGGGGTCGAGAACATGCGCGTGGCGATGGATGCCGTGATTGAATCCGGCGCGCTGTGCGAGGCGGCGATCTGCTATACGGGGGATATCTTCGATAGCACCCGGCCGCGCTACCACCTGCGC
>JACPVA010000025.1 GCA_016191995.1 Burkholderiales bacterium
CCAAGAAGTTGCTCGTAGAGTTGCGTGTCCTTCATCTTGGCCCTCGACGGTCGCGTTGAAGGCCTCACTGTAGCTCTGGCGCCAGGAAGCTTGATCTCCGGCCGGTCAGCGCTGGATCCCACCGAATGTCACCAAGAGCCCGATGAAGGGCTCGCCGGCGGCCGAGATCGGGCGAAAGAGCGCTTCAGTAGGCATGGTGGCGATCCAGGGCCTGCGCCGGATGGTCGGCAACGGGAAAACGATCGCCCCGAAAGGCGCCCAGCTCGTCGGGTGCGGCTGCGCCGTCGATCCACGGGGCGATGCGAAAGGCGTGGGCCGCGGCCAGGGTCACGCCGCCGTGGCATGCGACGACGTAGGCGCCCGGGCAGGATGTCGATTCCTGGTAGATCGGACAGACGTCTGGCGTCATCACCCGCAACGCGGCCCAAACCCGGACCACATTGAGCCGGCCGAGCATGGGAAAACTGGCGACCGCGCGGCACGCGAGCTCGGCCAAGGTGCTGGTCGTCGTGCTGTCGTCGAAGCCCGCGTCTTCGACGGACTCGCCGATCTGGATGCTGCCCTCGTCGGTCTGACGGACGTGGCCGGTGGGATGGTCGAGGAGCTTGCGGGTGCGCTCGGTGACGATCAACTGGCCGCGACTCGGCCCCACCGGCGCATTCAGGCCGACTTGCCCGGCCAGTCGCGCATTGCCCAGCCCCGCGGCCAGTACGAGCTTCGGCGCGCGAAACTGCCGGCCCCCGCCGTGCGCGGTGAACAGGCCGTCTGCGTGCGTGATGCGCTCGACGCCGTGGCCTGCCTTCAGCACCACGCCCCGCTGCGTGCACGCGGCGTGCAGGGCGCGCAGCAGCTTGAGCGGATTGACATCGCCGTCCATCGGCGAGTAGCTGGCGCCGACCACCTTTGGCCCGACCTGGGGCAGTCGTTCCCGCAGGGCCGCGCGCTCCAGGATCTCGAACGGATAGTCGCCGCCGACCTCGTCGCGGACAGCGGCAAGCCGCTCGCTGCGTGCCTCGAGTTCGGCGTCGGAGAAGCACAGGTGGAATCCACCCGGCTGCTCGAACTGGACATCGATGCCGGTCTCGTCGCGCAGTCGTGCGGCAAGCGTGGGCCACCGACGGCCGGATTCGCGGGTCCAGCGCGCATAGTGGGGAGCGCCGCGGCCCTTGCCGTGAACCCAGATCAGTCCGAAGTTGCCGCGCGAAGCGCGAAACGCATCGTCGCCTTCATCCAGGAGCGTGATGTTTCCGCCGAGCCGGCTCAGGCCATAGGCCACTGCCGTGCCGACCAGGCCGCCGCCGATCACGATCACATCGCTCGAAGACATGTACGCCTCGGGGCCGGTCGTCGAGCTGCTGCAGCGCAGACCTGGCGCGTCGCAGGGACGGCCTAGAAATCAGCCACCTTGCCCCACATCGACTCCTTGAACCGGGCGGGGTCGAAAGGCGCGGGATCGAAGATCGGCTTGGCCCCGGACACCAGGTCGGCGATCAGGTGGCCCGCGCCGGGGCCGATGCCGAAGCCGTGGCCCGAGAAGCCCGCGGCCAGGATGAGCCCGGGAACCTGCGGCAGTTCGCCGATGCCCGGCACGCCGTCGGGCGTGCTGTCGATGTAGCCCGCCCAGGTGTTGGCGATCCGGGCTTCGCGCAGCGCAGGCAACAAGTCGACGGCACGGCGGTGGGTTTCGCGCACACTCGCGGGGTCGGGCTTCGGGTCGAGGATGCGCGCCCGCTCCATCGGTGTGGGAGCGTCCAGCTTCCACTTCGCGCGCGTTTCGTGGCCCCAGCGGATGCCTTCAAGGCCGCCGGGAAACACGTTGCGCCAGCGCTTGGCGAACATCGGCAAGAACTGCGGCGCGAAGCGCAGCAGCTGCGCCGTGGGGTCGGCGCGCCCACGGCCGCTGATGGCCAGGATGTAGTGGCCGTCGGGGCGCCGGGTGATGGCCACACGTGGGCTGGTCAGGGCTGCCGGCAGTTGCTGTTGGACCGGTGCCAGACGGACCATCGATTGGCGAATCGTGGCGACCGGAAACTGCACGCCGAGCTGGTTGCAGAACGAGGACGCCCACGCACCGCCTGCGAGCACTGCGGTGCGGGTCTTGATGGTCCCCGCTTCGGTCACGACACCGCTGAGCCGGCCGCCTTCCATCTCGATGCCGCGCGCGGCGCAGTTCTGGTGGACCGTGCCGCCGAGTTTCATGAGCGCGACTGCCACCGCCGGCGCCGCCTTGGCCGTATCGGCCGTACCGTCGCTGGGGGAGAAGACGCCGCCTTTCCACGCGCGGCCGGTCGCCTGGCCGCGCTCCGAGGCCTCGCGGCCGCTCAGCATGTGCGTGGTCACGCCAGCCGTCGTCGCGAATTCGCGCCACTTCGCCCAGCCGGCAATCTGGGCCTCGTCATCGCTGAGGTACAACAGGCCGCAGCGATCGAAGCCCGTGTCTTCGCCGCTTTCGGCGGCAAACTGATCCCACAGCTCGAGGCTGCGGGTGGCCATCGGCAGTTCGCGCGCGTCGCGGTTCTGCTGGCGGCACCAGCCCCAGTTGCGGCTCGATTGCTCGGCGCCGATGCGGCCCTTCTCGACCAGGGCGACCGACACCCCGCGCCGTGCCAGGTAGTAGGCGGTGAAGACACCGATGATCCCGCCGCCGATCACGACGACGTCGGCACGGGCCGGCAGGTTGGGCGAGGACTCGACGAGGCGCAGTGGATGTGACATGGCTGGGGCTCGACCGTCGCGTCAGGCCGGGACGCTCTGGCACACGTAGAACTTCGCCACGCGATCGCTGCTTTCCCAGCCGATCGGTGCGCCCTGCGGGACGAACAGCGAATCGCCGGCGCCCGCGGACAGCACGCTGCCGTCGGGGGCCGCGAACCGCACGCTGCCGGCCAGCAGGAATATGAACTCGTTGAGGCGATGCGCACGGACGATCCGGTGATAGGGCGTCGAATCCCAGGTGCCCGCGAGGACCTGCGCGGCGTCGTCGGTGAAGACGTTGTCGCTGCGGCATTGCGGCGTGGGGCCGAGCAGCGTCTCCGCCGGCGGCGGACTGGACGGCTTGAAGTCGGCTTCGGCGCGCAAGGCGGTGACGCCGCGCCTGGTCGGCCTCTCGCAGGCGGCGGCGCAGAACACGAACCGCGTGTGCGATGCGGCCTGGATGTGAAGTGCGGTGCCGCATCCGATGACCGCGCCCGCCCGCGGACCGAGCACCAGCGGGGCCTCTGTGGCCACCGTCAGCGTCAGCTCGCCCTCCACCACGACAAGGGTCTCGATGTGGGGAAAGCGCGCGACGTCGAGTTCACCGATGAAGCTGGCGCGGCCGGCACTCATCGCGCCCGGCCCTTCCCAGGCGATCTCTCGATTTCGTGCAATGGGATCGTCCTTGCCGAACGCCGCCCTGCGGAAGGCGGTTGAGACGGGCGCGCCATCGGCGCGGTGCAGCACCAGGGCTACGGTCATGGTCGTCGTTCCTTTGAGTTGCGGATGTTCACGGCGCGGGCGCCGGGACTTCCAGGTAGCCGAGGATGGCCTTGGTCTCGAGGTATTCCTCCAGGCCTTCGACGCCGTATTCGCGTCCGTTGCCCGAGCGCTTGTAGCCGCCGAAGGGCGCATCGGGGCTCCAGGGCGGGTTGTTGATGTGCACCTGCCCGGAACGGATCCGCATGGCCACCGCACGCGCGGCAGCCAGGTCCCGGCCCTGGACGTGCGCGCCCAGGCCGTACACCGTGCCATTGGCGATCTCCACGGCCTCGTCCACGCTGTCGTAGGCGATGATCACCAGCACCGGGCCGAAGATCTCTTCCTGCGCGATCCGCATCTGCGGCTGCACGTCGGAGAACAGGGTCGGGCGCACGAAGCAGCCGCGCTCCAGCCCCTGCGGCCGACCGGGGCCGCCACAGACGAGGCGCGCGCCTTCGGCAAGGCCGACGTCGATCATTTCCTGCACGCGGTCGAACTGTGCGCGGTTGGCCACCGGCCCATGCGTGGTCTGCGGCGAACGCGGATCGCCCACGACGAGCGCGGATGCCGCCTCGCACGCGAGCCGCTCGACCTCCTCGAGGCGTTCGCGCGGCACGATGATGCGGGTGGGGGCGCTGCAGGATTGGCCCACGTTGCGCATGCCGGCCGCCACCGCGGCCGGTATGGCGCGGGCGAAATCGGCATCGGGCAGGATGACGTTGGGCGACTTGCCGCCCAGTTCCTGCGCCACGCGCTTGACAGTCGGTGCGGCCGCCTGCGCCACCAGGACGCCGGCCCGGGTGGAGCCGGTGATCGAGATCATGTCGACGTCCGGGTGCGTCGCCAGCGCGGCGCCGACCTCGGGCCCTCGGCCGTTGACGAGGTTGAACACCCCCGCCGGAATGCCGGCGTCGTGCATCACTTCCGCGAACAGCAGCGCGCTCAGGGGCGACAGCTCGCTGGGCTTCAGGACGATGGTGCATCCCGCCGCCAGCGCAGGCCCCACCTTCGCGGTGATCTGGTACAGCGGCCAGTTCCAGGGGGTGATCAGGCCGCACACGCCGATGGCCTCGCGAACGATGGCCGTGCTGCCGCGATGCGTGAGGAAGGGATAGCTGCCTGCGAGGTCGCGGGCCACGCGGATGTGCTGCGCCGCGATCGGCACCTGGGCGCCGCGCGCCACGCTGATGGCGCAGCCCATCTCCTGCGAGATCGCCTGCGCGAACAGCTCCGCCCGCTCCAGGATCAGCGCGAGGATGCGGTCCAGCAGCCTGGCCCTGCTCTGCGGGGCACTCGACGACCAGGTCGCGAATGCGCGCCGCGCCGCAGCCGCGGCGACGACGACGTCCTGCGAGTCTCCCAACGCGATCTCCGCGACGAGTTTCTCGGTCGACGGGTCGATGACGGCGCATCGGGCATGCCCTGCGGGCAAGACCCACTCACCGCCGATGAAGATGCGATCCAGACGGCCGGCGCTTGCAAGACGCTCGATGAGGGCGGTGTTCATGTGGGGCATGCTTTGCAGCGGTCCGGCGCTGTGGATGAACTGTTGAAGCGATGTCGTCATTGCAGCATGCAGCCGCCGTACAGACGTTCTGACTTGTCGCCCGTGCCACACAAATGCTGCCGTTTCGCGGCCGTCGAACGGCACGCCGTGCGGAGTGCATCGTGGTCGGCCCGCCACGGCGACCGGCCGGGGCTGCGATGGGCCGAAGTGACCGAAGCGGTCAATACCCGCGCGCGCGGTCCACCAGCCCGACCAGCGCCTCGCCCCGCGCATGGCGGCGCAGATTGTCGATGACGACGCGCGCCGCGGTCTGCGGCTGCGTCATGCTGGCGATGTGCGGCGTGATGCACACGCGCGGGTGCCGCCACAGCGGGTCGGTTTCGGGCAGCGGCTCGGGGTCGGTGACGTCGAGCACGGCTTCCGCGAGCTGGCCGGCATCGAGCGCGCGCAGCAGGTCGCCTGGCACCAGCTGCGGCCCGCGGCCCACGTGCACCAGGTTCGCGCCGCGCGGCAGCTTCGCGAACAACGCCGCATCCAGCATGCCGCGCGTGGCGTCGGTCAGCGGCAGCAGGCAGACGAGGATCTGCGTGCGCGCGAGAAAGGCGTCCAGCTCGTCTGCGCTGGCATGGCAGCGCACGCCGGGCAGAGCGCGGCGCGACCGGCTCCAGCCGGCGGCGTCGTAGCCCAGCGCGACCAGCTGCGCCAGCACCGCCTGCCCCAGCGAGCCCAGGCCCAGCACGCCCACGCTGCACTCGGCCGCGGTGCGCACCGGCAGCGGCTGCCACTGCCGCTGCTGCTGCGCGCGCCGGTAGGCCGGCATGTCGCGGTGCAGGTCGAGCACGGCGTGCGTCACGTACTCGACCATGCCGTGCGCGATGCCCGGCTCGACCATGCGCACCAGCGACACGCGCGGCGGCAGCGCGGCGACGTCGAACTGGTCGACACCGGCGCCGGTGGAAAACAACAGCTCGAGCTTCGGAAACTGCATGCCCAGGTCGGCCGGCGCCACCCACGTGGCGAGGTAACGCACCTGTTGCGGCTCGCCGATCTCGGGCCAGAGCCGGAAGTCGATGTCGGGTGCTTCGCGGCCAAAGACGTCGGCCCATTGCCGGCCGCGCTGGCCGTCGGCCTTGAAGACGAAGACCGGCCGCATCAGCCCAGCGCCTGGGTGACGATGGCGTAGAGCCGGGCGTCGGCGTCGGCCGCCGGCGGGGCGCCGCGCACCATGGTCGTCGCCGCGTCGACGCGCAGCAGGCCCAGGCTTTCCACCCATTCGGTGAGGCCGCTGTCGAAGTCGATGTCGATGCGCGTGAAGCGGCCTGCATTCAGCCCGGCCAGGTACGCGATCAGCGCCTGGGCGCCGTCGGCGTCGGGCGCGACCACCGGCCCGATCGCGTGGCCGCGTCCGAAGCGGCGCAGCATCGCGAAGCCGCGCGCGCGGCCGTCTTCGTCCAGCACCACCGTGGCGTCGGCGTCGCGGAACAGTTCGTCGATCAGCGCCGGCCGGGGCATGCCGCGCGCGGCGGCATCCAGCCGATGCAACGTGGGCAGGTCGGCCTCGGTGGTGGGGCGCAGACGGCGGCCGGGGCTCAGCGCGATCAGCGGGGCCGGCAACGCGATGCCCTGGTGCTGGCGGATCTCGCCGGTGCGCACGAAGCCCAGGCGTTCGTAGAGGCCGCGGCCTTCGCTGGTGGCTTGCAGCAGCACGCTGCAGTCGTCGAGCCCTTCCAGCAGCGCCGTCATCAGCCGATGGCCGATGCGCCGGCCCTGGCAGGCAGGCGAGACGATGATCAGACCGATCGTCGCCTGCTGCGGTCCCCAGCGCCAGCGCAACCCCGTGCCGACGATCTGGCCGTCGCGCTCGGCGACAAGGCCTTCGGCGTGGCGAAAGGCCAGCTCCCAGTCGACCGGGCGGTGCGGCCAGCGCATCTCGGCGCTCAAGCCATGGGCGGCGGGCAGGTCGGCCGCGGTCATCGCACGCAGGGCCACGCCATCCGAAATCGAGGCAGCCGTCCTTGCAGCCATCACATCGTTCTCCTGGTCTGTCATCGCGACTATGGTGGGCCCAAACGTCACCTCGTGCCACCCGAAATTCGGCTTCGCCTGCAATTCGGCAGCTTGCGCTGGCACCGGCGCTCGGATCGCAACGTCGCACTGAATGAGGCCCGGTCAACGCATACATATGCCGAGCCCTCACGCCTAGCATTTCCGGCCACGAAGTCCTTGCACCTCGTCGCCATGCCGATGCGCTGCGACTGCCCCAGCGGCGATCGGCGCATCCTGAAGCGCGTCGGGCGCACGCCGACGGCGCACGGCACGGCGTGCCGTTCGATGGCCGCGAAACGGCAGCTTCCTCCCGCCGGACGCCTCGTTTCACGATCAATGCGCGGCGACCTGATGTTGCAATGACGACATCGACAAGCACCGCTTTTCACAGCCACAGCGAGACATCCACATGAGCATCCGACCCAAGTACATCACCTTCGACTGCTACGGAACGCTGACACGCATGCGCATGGGCGACATGGCCCGCGAGATGTTCGCCGACCGCATCCCGGCCGATCGCATGGAGCAGTTCCTGGCCGACTTCACGGCCTACCGCTTCGATGAATGTCTGGGCGCCTGGCAGCCGTACGACGTGTTGCTGAAGAACTCGATCCGGCGTCTGTGCCGCAAGTGGAATCTGCAGTACCTGGACGCCGAAGCGCAGCAGTACTACGACGGGGTACCCACCTGGGGCCCGCACGAAGACGTGCCGGCCGGGCTGTCGAAGATCGCGCACGAGATCCCGCTGGTCATCCTGTCCAACGCCATGGACAGCCAGATCCAGAAGAACGTGGCCATGCTCGGCGCGCCGTTTTACCGCGTCTACACCGCGCAGCAGGCGCAGGCCTACAAGCCGCGGCTGCAGGCCTTCGAGTTCATGTTCGACTCGCTCGGCTGCAACCCCGAGGACGTGCTGCATGTGTCGTCGAGCCTGCGCTACGACCTGATGTCGGCCGACGACTTGGGCATCGTCAACAAGGTGTTCGTCAACCGCGGCCACGGTCCGGGCAACCCGGCCTACCGCTACACCGAGATCAGCGACATCGGCGGCCTGCCCGGCGTCGTCGGTCTCTGACGGCCTGAAGAACCCGGACACGCCATGAAGCTCGATGCCTACTGGACCGACAGCGCACCGGCCTTCCGGCCGCAGGCGCGCGACCTGCCGCCGCAGGTCGACGTGGCCGTAGTGGGCGGCGGCTTCACGGGGCTGTCGGCGGCGCTGGCGCTGGCCAGGCGCGGCGCCTCGGTGGTCGTCCTCGAGGCTGGGGAGCGCGTCGCGGCCGAGGCCTCCGGTCGCAACGGCGGGCACGTCAACAACGGGCTCGCGGTCGACTACGCCGAGGTTGCTGCCAAGGTGGGCGTGGAGCAGGCGCGCGCCTGGTACCACGCCTACGACGCTGCGGTCGACGCGGTGGAACGCGTCGTGCGCGACGAGGCCATCGATTGCGACTTCGCGCGCCGCGGCAAGCTCAAGCTGGCCACAAAGCCGGCGCACCTGGAAGCGCTGGCGCGCAGCGCCGAGCGGCTGGTGGCCGACGGCGTCGACACCGATGTCGAGCTGCTGCGCGCGCCGCGCGTGCGCTCCGAGGTGGCGAGCGAGCGCTTCGTCGGCGGCCTGCTCTACAAGCGCAGCGGCCAGATGCACATGGGCCGCTTCGCGAACGGCCTGGCGCAGGCGGCCGGGCGCAGCGGCGCGCAGATCCACACCGCCACCTGCGTGCAGCGGCTCGAGCGACTGGGCGGCGGGCAGGCGCACCGCGTGCACACCGACCGCGGCACGGTGCGTGCGCAGCAGGTGCTGCTGGCCACCGGCGCGGCGCGGCACGGCGGCTACGGCAGCTTCGGCTGGCTGCGCCGGCGCATCGTGCCGATCGGCAGCTTCATCGTCGTGACCGAGCCGCTCGGCGCCGAGCGCGCGAGCGCGCTGCTGCGCGAGCGCCGCACCTACGTGACGGTGGCCAATATCCACCACTACTTCCGCCTGAGCCCCGACCACCGGCTGGTGTTCGGCGGGCGCGCCCGCTTCGCGGTGTCGAGTCCCACGTCGGACGCGAAGAGCGGCGAGATCCTGCGTGCCGGCATGGTGGAAACCTTTCCGTCGCTCGCGGACGTCGCCATCGACTACTGCTGGGGCGGGCTGGTGGACGTGACGCAGGACCGCCTGCCGCACGCCGGCGAGCGCGACGGCCTGTTCTATTCCACCGGCTACAGCGGCCACGGCACGCAGATGTCGGTGCTGATGGGCGAGCGCATGGCGGCGGTGATGGCCGGCGATGCGTCCGCCAACCCGTGGCGCGGCCGTGATTGGCGCGCGATACCGGGCCACCTGGGGCCGCCGTGGTTTCTGCCCGCGGTGGGCCTGTATTTCCGCCTGAAGGATCGCCTCGCCTGAAGGCGCCTTCTACTTTGTTCCACGATGAACCGGAGCGAGACACCATGACCGATCACAAATCAATCGACGCGCTCGTCGGCCCCGAAGAGAGTCAGCGCCTGTTCGGTGCGCTGCAGCGCGGCGCCACGCGTCGCGACATGCTTGCCATGCTGACGGCCGGTGGCATGCAGGCCGCGCTGGCTGGTGGCGTCGCGACGCTGGCCGCCACCGCGCATGCGCAGACGGCGCGCAAGGGCGGCCGCATCACGGTCGCGACCAACGCTTCGGGCGTGAACGACACGCTCGACCCGGCCAAGCAGTCGAACCAGACCGACTACTGCCGCGGCTTCATGTTCTACAACGGGCTGACGGTGCTGGACGGCAGCCTTACGCCAAGGCCCCAGTTGGCCGAGGAGTTCACCACCCAGGACGCAAAGACCTGGGTCTTCAAGCTGCGCAAGGACGTGACCTTCCACGACGGCAAGCCGCTGACGCCGGCCGACGTGGTGTTCTCGATCATGCGGCACAAGGACGCGGCGACCGCATCGCGGGCCAAGGTGCTGGCCGACCAGATCGAGGCCGTGACCGCCACCGGTCCGAACGAGGTCACGTTCCGCCTCACGTCGCCCAACGCCGACCTGCCCGTGATCCTGGGCACCTTCCACTTCCACATCGTCAAGGAGGGCACCACCGACTTCAGCGCCGGCATCGGCACCGGCCCCTACAAGGTCAAGGAGTTCAAGCCCGGCGTGCGCTCCGTCGCCGTGCGCAACGAGAATTACTGGAAGCCCAACCGCCCGTACCTGGACGAAATCGAGCTCGTCGGCATCTCCGACGAGTCGGCGCGCGTCAATGCGCTGCTGTCCGGCCAGCTGGATCTCGTCAGCACAGTCTCGACGCGCTCGGTCGAACGCGTCCTGGCCGGCGGCACGTACGGCATCTTCGAAACCAAGTCGGTTTCGTACACCGACCTCATCATGCGGCGCGACAGCACCCCGGGCAACAACCCGGACTTCGTGCTGGCGATGAAGCACCTGTTCAACCGCGAGCAACTGCTCAAGTCCATCCAGCTCGGCCGCGGGGTGGTGGCCAACGACCAGCCCATCGCCACGACCAACCGCTTCTACTTCAAGGGCCTGCCGCAGCGTCCGTACGACCCCGAGAAGGCCAAGTGGCACCTACAGAAGGCCAACCTGGGCAGCGCTGCCGTGCCGGTGGTGGCCTCGCCGGCGGCGACCAACTCGGTGGAAATCGCCCTGGTAATGCAGTACGCGGCCCGGCAGATCGGGCTGAACCTGGATGTCAAGCGCATGCCGGCCGACGGCTACTGGTCGACGCACTGGATGAAGCACCCGGTGGGCTTCGGCAACATCAATGCGCGCCCCAGCGCCGACCTCGCGCTGACGCTGTTCTTCAAGTCCGATGCGCCCTGGAACGAGGCGGGCTGGAAGAGCGAGAAGTTCGATCAGCTGCTGGTGGCCGCACGCGGCGAGACCGACCAGGCCAAGCGGGCCCAGATGTACGCCGACATGCAGGTGATGATCCACAAGGAAGGCGGCATCGGCATCCCGATGTTCATCTCCAGCCTCGATGGGCACAACGGCAAGCTCAAGGGTCTGTCGCCCATTCCGCTGGGCGGCATGATGGGTGCCTCCTTCGCCGAGCACGTGTGGCTCGACGCGGCCTGACGCGGGTGCACCAGCGATGAACGGCCTCCTGTTCAAGCTGCTCGTGCAGCGCATCGGCCTGGCAATGCTGTCGCTGCTGGCGGTGTCGGTGGTGGTGTTCGCCGTCACCGGCATTCTGCCCGGCGACGCCGCGCAGGAGCAACTCGGCCAGGAAGCCACCCCCGAGTCGCTGGCTGCGCTGCGTGCACAGATGGGCCTGGACGTGCCGGCCCACCAGCGCTATCTCAGCTGGCTCGGTGGGCTGGTGCGCGGCGAGCTCGGCATCTCTTCGGTGACCCAGCTGCCGGTGTCCGAGCTCATCGCCAGCCGGCTGCCCAACTCGCTGCTGCTGGCCGCCGTGACCGCGTTGTTCTCGGTGCCGATCGCGCTCACGCTCGGCATCTCCGCTGCGGTGTGGCGCGGTTCGTGGTTCGACCGCGGCGCCTCCACCGGCGCGGTGGCCGTGGTGTCGGTGCCCGAGTTCCTGGTGGCCACGCTGGCCGTGCTGGTGTTCGCGGTGCAGCTGCGCTGGCTGCCGGCGCTGTCCTACCTGAACAGCATCGAATCGCTCGGGCAGTTGCTGCGCGCCTTCGCCATGCCGGTGCTGACGCTCACCTGCGTCATCGTCGCGCAGATGATGCGCATGACGCGCGCCGCGGTGATCGACCAGCTCGAGGCGCCGTACATCGAGATGGTGCGGCTGAAGGGCGCCTCGCCACTGCGCACCGTGCTCGCGCATGCGCTGCCGAACGCGGTCGGGCCGATCGCCAACGCGGTGGCGCTGAGCCTGTCGTACCTGCTGGGCGGCGTGATCATCGTCGAGACCATCTTCAATTACCCCGGCATCGCCAAGTTGATGGTCGACGGCGTGACGCAACGCGACCTCCCGCTGGTTCAGGCCTGCGCGATGCTGTTCTGCGCCGGCTACCTGATCCTGGTGACCACCGCCGACCTGTGCGGCATCGTCGCCAACCCGCGCCTGCGGCACCGCTGAAGGAAGATCAAATGCTGCCCCCACGCTCACTTCGTTCGCTGCCCCCCGGCCCCGCAGGGGCCGTTGCCGGCCCTGGGGCGCTCAGTACCTTCGGAGCGGCCGGGCGGTACTAGGATGAAACCCCCACGCTCACTGCGTTCGCTGCCCCCCGCGGGGGCGCTTGCTGCGGACCGGCGAAGCCGGATCCGCGCAAGGGCTTGGCTGGGCCCGTTTCATGCGTCGCGGGTGGCGCGCAGCGCAATGGACCACTGATATGTCGAACGCAATTCACAGTGGCAGTTTCGACCGGCCGGCCCTGCGCCGCTGGCGTGCGCGGCTGGCTCACTTCGGCGTGACCGGCTGGCTCGGCCTGGCCGTGATCGCCTTCTGGGCCGCGGCCGCGATCTTCGGTCCGGCCATGCTGTCGCAGCGCGGCGACATTGGCGGTGGCGAGGTGTTCGCGCCGATGAGCGGCGCGAACTGGTTCGGCACCGACTACCTCGGGCGCGACATGCTGGCGCGCGTGAGCGAAGGAGCGCGCTACACCGTGGGCGTGGCCTTCGTCGCCACGTTGCTGGCCAGCGGCACCGGCACGCTGCTGGCGCTGCTGGCCGCGGCCAGCGGGCGCTGGATCGACAGTACCCTGAGCCGCGCGCTCGATACCCTGACCGCGATTCCGAGCAAGATGTTCGCGCTGCTGATGGTGGCGGGTTTCGGCTCGTCGGTGCAGATGCTGATCGTCACCGCGGCCATCATCTACGTGCCCGGCTCCTACCGGATGGCGCGCGCGCTGGCGGTCAACATCAATGCGCTCGACTACGTGACGGTGGCGCGCGCGCGCGGCGAAGGCACCGGCTACGTGATGCTGCAGGAGATCCTGCCCAACATCACCGGGCCGATGCTGGCGGACTTCGGACTGCGATTTGTCTACGTGGTGCTGCTGCTGGCCAGCTTGAGCTTCCTCGGCCTGGGCATTCAGCCGCCCGAGGCGGACTGGGGCTCGCTGGTGCGCGAGAACATCGAAACGCTCGCCAATGGCGGTGCCGCGGTGATCGCGCCATCGATCGCCATTGCCAGCCTGACGATTGCCGTCAACCTGGTCATCGACAACCTGCCGGGCCGTGCGGCCCGCGAAAGAGGAGGACGCTGATGGGAGCGTTGGTCGTCGTCGACAAGCTCACCGTCAGTGCCGGCAGCGCCACGCTGGTCGACGCACTGAGCTTCACCATCCGCCCGGGCGAAGTTCTCGCCTTGATCGGCGAATCCGGCTCGGGAAAGACCACCACGGCGCTTGCGCTGATGGGGCATGCGCGCCGCGGCTGCCGCATCAGCGGCGGCAGCGTGCGTATCGGCGACGTGGACGTGCTCTCGCTGGGCGCGCGGCAGCTGCGCGCACTTCGCGGGCGCACCGTGTCCTACATCGCGCAGAGCGCCGCCGCCTCGTTCGACCCTTCGCGCAGCATCCTCGACCAGGTTGTCGAGCCGGCCGTCGTGCATGGCACGCTGCCACGCGGCGAAGCGGAATTGAAGGCCATCGCCTTGTTCCGTGAGCTGGCCTTGCCGGAGCCCGAGACCATCGGCCAGCGCTACCCTCACCAGGTCTCGGGTGGGCAGCTGCAGCGGCTGATGGCGGCGATGGCGCTGATCACCGACCCCGAGGTCGTGATCCTCGACGAACCCACCACCGCGCTCGACGTGACGACGCAGGTGGAGGTTCTGCGCGCCTTCCGCCGCGTGGTACGCGAGCGCCAGGTGACGGCGGTGTACGTCAGCCACGACCTGGCGGTGGTGGCCCAGATGGCCGACCACATCCTGGTGCTGCGCGACGGCCGCATGCGCGAGGTCGGCACCACCGAGCGGCTGCTCGCCACGCCGCAGAACGAGTACACGCAGAGCCTGCTCGCCGCGGCGCGGCCGGCCACGCGCTCCGCCGGCACCGCAGGCGCAGGCGCCGAGGTGCTGCTGCGGGTGAAGGGGCTCAGCGCCGGCTACGGTGCGCGCGGGCCCGGCGGCAAGCCGGCGGTGACCATCCTCGAGGACATCGACCTGGAGCTCAAGCGCGGCCAGGCGATCGGCGTCATCGGCGAATCGGGCTCGGGCAAGACCACGCTGGCGCGCGTCGTCGCCGGATTGCTGCCGCCGAGTGCGGGCACGATGGAGTTCGACGGCCGCGCGCTGCCGCCGGCGCTTGCCGCGCGCAGCCGTGACGACCTGCGCCGCATCCAGATCGTCTTCCAGTCGGCCGACACGGCGCTCAACCCGTCGCAGACGATCGAGCGCATCCTGGCGCGGCCGCTGCAGTTCTATCGCGGGCTCAAAGGCGAGCCGCTGCGCCGGCGCATCGACGAGTTGCTGGACCTGGTGAAGCTGCCGCGCACGCTGGCCGAGCGGCTGCCCGGCGGGCTGTCGGGCGGGCAGAAGCAGCGCGTCAACCTGGCGCGTGCGCTCGCTGCCGATCCCGACCTGATCCTCTGCGACGAGGTCACGTCGGCGCTGGACACCGTGGTCGGTGCCGCGGTGCTGGACCTGATTGCCGAGCTGCGCCGCGAGCTCGGCGTGTCGTACCTCTTCATCAGCCACGACCTGCACACCGTGCGCGCGGTGTGCGACGAGATCGTCGTCATGCGGCACGGCCGCAAGCTGGCGCAGGTGGCACGCGCCGACTACGACCGCGGGCCGCACCACCCGTACTACGAGGAACTGGCGCGTGCCGTGCCCGAACTGCGTCGCGGCTGGCTCGACGAACTGGACCGGGCGCGGCCTGCGCTGGTGGCCTGAAGGAGTACATCGAT
This sequence comes from Burkholderiales bacterium, assembly GCA_016191995.1. GTDB lineage: Bacteria > Pseudomonadota > Gammaproteobacteria > Burkholderiales > Burkholderiaceae_C > Rubrivivax. Next base: position 14,813 of record JACPVA010000025.1, read on the forward strand.
GACCCCCATGTTCCGCATCGCCGCCATCGCTGGCGACGGCATCGGCAAGGAGGTGCTGCCCGAGGGCCTGCGCGTGATGAAGGCAGCTGCCGAGCGTTTCGGCTTCGAGCTCGAGATCCGCGAGATCGAGTGGGCCAGCTGCGACTGGTACGCAAGGCACGGCCAGATGATGCCGGACGACTGGAAGCAGCAGCTCGAAGGCTTCGACGCGATCTACTTCGGGGCCGTCGGCTGGCCGGCCACGGTGGCCGACAACGTCTCGCTGTGGGGCTCGCTGCTGAAGTTCCGCCGCGAGTTCGACCAGTACATCAACCTGCGGCCGGTGCGGATGTTCGACGGCGTGCCGTGCCCGCTGGTGGATGGACAGGGCAGGCCGCGCAAGCCCGGCGACATCGACTACCTGGTGGTGCGCGAGAACACCGAGGGCGAGTACACCAACCTCGGTGGCGTGATGTACGCGGGCACCGAGCGCGAGATCGTGATCCAGGAGTCGGTGTTCTCGCGCTTCGGCGCCGACCGCGTGCTGCGCTATGCCTACGAGCTGGCCGATGCGCGTCAGCGCAAGCGACTCACGGTCGCGACCAAGAGCAACGGCATCGCGATCAGCATGCCGTGGTGGGACGGCCGCGCCGACGCCGTCGGCGCGGACTACCCCGACGTGAAGGTCGACAAGCAGCACATCGACATCCTCAGCGCGCGCTTCGTGCTGCAGCCGCAGCGCTTCGACGTGGTGGTCGCGAGCAACCTGTTCGGCGACATCCTGTCCGACCTCGGCCCGGCCACCACCGGCACGATCGGCCTGGCGCCGAGCGCGAACCTGAACCCCGAGCGCCGGTTCCCGTCGCTGTTCGAGCCGGTGCACGGCTCGGCGCCGGATATCTACGGCCAGCGCATCGCCAACCCGATCGCGATGATCTGGTCGGGCGCGCTGATGCTCGATTTCCTGACGCAGGGGCAGGGCGCTGGCCGTGCCGCGCACGACGCGATCGTCGGGGCGATCGAGGCCGTCATCGCCCGCGGCCCGCGCACGCCGGACCTGGGCGGGCAGGCCCATACCGAAGACGTCGGCCGAGCCATCGCCGACCACTTGAAAGGACTCTAGAAGTGTCACTCTCGATCCGCCGCGACGACATCCTTCCCGGCCGCAACTTCATCGGCCGCTGGTGCGATGCCGAAGAGGGCCGCCGCTTCGACGTGACCGACCCGGCCACCGGCGCCGTGTTCGCGAGCGTTCCCGACAGCGGCGCCGCCGACGCGCGCGCCGCGCTCGAGGCCGCGCATGCTGCGTTCCCCGCCTGGCGCGCGCTGCCGGCCAAGCAGCGCGCGCAGATCCTCAAGCGCTGGAACGACCTCATCGTCGCGCACCAGGAGGACCTCGGCCGGCTGATCTCGCGCGAGCAGGGCAAGCCACTCGCCGAGGGGCGCGGCGAGGTGGCCTATGCCGCGAGCTACGTCGAGTGGTTCGCCGAGGAAGCGACGCGCGCCAACGGCGACCTGATCCCGGCGCCGGTCGCCGGCCGGCGCATGTTCGCGCTCAAGGAGCCGGTGGGTGTGGTCGCGGCGATCACGCCGTGGAACTTCCCGGCCGCGATGATCGCGCGCAAGATCGCGCCGGCGCTGGCCGCCGGCTGCACTGTGGTCGCCAAGCCGGCCGAGGATACGCCGCTGACCGCGCTCGCGCTCGTCGCGCTCGCCGAGGAGGCTGGCGTGCCCGCGGGGGTGCTCAACATCGTCACCGCCTCGCGCGAGCGTGCGGCCGAGGTGGTCGACGTCTGGCTCGACGACCGGCGCGTGCGCAAGATCAGCTTTACCGGCTCGACGCCGGTGGGCAAGCACCTGGCACGGCGCAGCGCCGACACGCTGAAGAAGCTCTCGCTCGAGCTCGGCGGCAACGCGCCGTTCATCGTCTTCGACGACGCCGACCTCGACGCCGCGGTCGACGGACTGATGGCCGGGAAGTTCCGCAACGGCGGCCAGACCTGCGTGAGCCCGAACCGGGTGTTCGTGCACGCGGGCGTGCACGATCGCTTCGTCGAGAAGCTCGGTGCGCGAATCGCGACGCTGAAGGTGGGGCCGGCGAGCGACGAAACGTCGAACATCGGGCCGATGATCAACGCCAAGGCGGTCGACAAGATCGAGCGCCACGTCGAGGATGCCGTCGCTGGCGGGGCACGCGTGGTCGTCGGCGGAATGCGTCTGGCCGCGCTAGGCCCCAACTTCTTCGCGCCCACGTTGGTGGTCGGCGCCGGCGCCACGATGGCCTGCTCCTGCGAGGAGACCTTCGGCCCCGTGGTGCCGGTGACGCGCTTCGAGACCGAGGCCGACGTGATCGCCGCCGCGAACGGTACGCCGTTCGGCCTCGCGGCATACTTCTATTCGAGCGACGTGCGCCGTATCTGGCGCGTGGCCGACGCGCTCGAGGCGGGGCTCGTCGGCGTCAACGAAGGTGCACTCGCCGCCGAGGCCGCGCCGTTCGGCGGGGTGAAGGAGTCGGGCTACGGCCGCGAGGGCTCGGTGCACGGCCTCGACGAGTACATGCAGCTGAAGTACCTGTGCCAAGGGCAGCTGTAGACCTTCGATCACTGCCATCCCATGGCGCGGGCGCGACCGAGCTGCGCGAAGGCGCCAGTGCCGTCCTTGGCCGCGGCAGCGCCTTCTCCTGGCGCACGGAGCGCCCGACCAGCCTCATCGACATGCGCCATGTCGCGGAGAACGTGCCCGCGGCGCGCGGTGTCGGGGCTGTCCTGGTTCGCCATCGTGGTCCCCTCGCGGGCAAGGTACGGCACATTCCCGTACGACGCAAGCCCTACCGGGTATGGGGCGTGAGCGGCGACCCGTGCAGCCAGGCCCGCGGGATCGGTGATCGGCAGCCCGAGCACCGAGGTGCCCGATCCGTTGGTGCTTGTGCACCTTCTGGGTTCCGGGACGCCATCAGCCTCGCCTCGGGATCCCGCGCCTGTCTTGAGCATGGGGTATTCCCGAAGACCGGCACGGGCCGCTCGGATAGGGCCCGGTGGCCTGCCCGGAGGGACTCGAACCCCCGACCTGCGGCTTAGAAGGCCGCTGCTCTATCCAGTTGAGCTACGGGCAGTGTGCGGACGATGATTCTAGGAGTCGTGCCGCCGCGGTCGGCGGTGCGCGACGTGCGGCCGACCGGCGCCCTCGGCGCGGCCTTGCCGCAGCCCCTGTGCCGCTCAGCGCGCGCGGTATTGCGTCGCCCCGAACAGCGTCTCGCGCGCCTTGTCGTCGACCAGCGGCTTGCGCGCGGCATCCAGCACCTCGACGCCGCGCTTGACCGCGGGGCGGGCGCCGACCTCGTCGAACCAGCCCTTCAGGTGCGGATAGTCGTTCCAGTCGATTCCCTGGTTCTTCCACGGCCGCAGCCAGGGGAAGGTCGCGATATCGGCGATGCCGTACTCGGGGCCGCCGACATACCTGGACTTCGCGAGCCGGCGGTTGAGCACGCCGTACAGCCGCCTGGCCTCGTTCGTGTAGCGCTCGATCGCGTAGTCGATCTTTTCCGGCGCGTAGACGCGGAAGTGGTGCGCCTGCCCGAGCATCGGCCCGACCCCGCCGACCTGGAACATCAGCCACTGCAGCACCTCGTACTTGCCGCGCGTCGACTCGGGCAGGAAGCGGCCGGTCTTGGACGCCAGGTACAGCAGGATCGCGCCGGACTCGAACAGCGAGATCGGCGCGCCGTCCGGGCCGTCGGGGTCGACGATCGCCGGGATCTTGTTGTTCGGGCTGATGGCGAGAAAGTCGGGCTCGAACTGCTGCCCGGCGCCGATATCGACCGGGTGCACGCGGTACGTCAGGCCGCACTCCTCGAGCATGATGTGCACCTTGTGACCGTTGGGCGTGGCCCACGAATACACTTCGATCATTCGCGTCCCCTCCGGGCGGCCGCGTGCCGCCCCCGACCGCGCCGACTCTAAACCATGCTGGACGGACTGAAGCGACTGTTCGCGCGCCGCGCGCCGATGCCGACGGCCTGGGACCCGGTGCTGGTGTGGGCCGAGCGCCAGCGCCATGTCTTCAAGCCGCTGCCCGACGGCGACGGCTTCGTCGTCGAGGGCCACTTGGGCGCGCTGCCGTGGCGCCTGGAGTGGGGCCCGGCGCAGCGCAGCTACATCGGCGGCAGCGAGCTGCGCGTGCGTGCCGAGCCCGGCACCTCGCCCGGCGTGCAGGCGATGCTGCTCGACCGCGAGCTGCAGTCGTCGATGGAGCAGGCGATGTTCGACCAGTATGTCGAGGGCGTGCAGACGCGGATCGACCAGTCGACGCCGCCCGAGATGCGCTGGCTCGTGATGCTGAACAAGGCCTCCGGCGCCGAGCTCGGCGCGCTGCGCGAGGGCTTCGCCGCCGTCTCCTCGACCCGCGAGTGGCTCGCATCCTGGGTCGAGGGCGCGCTCGCGCCGGCGCTGCTGGCGGCCCCGCGCGCGCCGGGGCAGCCGATGGTGCTGATGCTGGCGCGCGGGCGCATGACGCTGCGCACCGCGCTGCCCGAGCCGGCCCCGCAGGCGCTGGACGCCTGGCTGCGCGTCTTCGCCACTGCCCTGCGCGAGGCGCGCCGCGCCGCCGATCAGGTCGCCCCCGAGCCGCCGAGCACGCAGGCCAGCGGCTGGGAGCCGAGTGCGACCGCCACCGATGCCGATGCCGGCGCGCCCGGCGACCCGCAACCGGACGACAGCCCGGAGGCGGACCGCCTGCCGCCGACGGGCCCGCGCTGAGCCAGCGCCCGCGCCGCTGAAGCCGCAGCCGGCCGATCCGGCGCCCGCCGCGACGCGGCAACGCGTCGTCGTCGCTGCGCTGCCGCGGCTACGGCGTGCTGCCGCTGCGTCAGCGCGCGTGCCGCCCGAGCTCGATCTTCGCGATCGAGTTGCGGTGCACTTCGTCCGGCCCGTCGGCGAAGCGCAGCGTGCGCGCCTGCGCGTAGTAGAAGGCGAGCGGGAAGTCGTTGCAGACACCGGCGCCGCCGTGTGCCTGGATCGCCCAGTCCAGCACCTTGCACGCCATGCTCGGCGCGACGACCTTGATCATCGCGATCTCGCCCTTGGCCGCCTTGTTGCCGACGGTGTCCATCATCCACGCCGCCTTCAGCGTCAGCAGCCGCGCCTGCTCGATCATGCAGCGCGCCTCGGCGATGCGCTCCTGCGTCACCGTCTGCTGCGCCACCGTCTTGCCGAAGGCCACGCGCGCGCTGGCGCGCTTGCACATCAGTTCCAGGCCGCGCTCGGCCAGCCCGATCAGCCGCATGCAGTGATGGATGCGCCCGGGGCCGAGCCGCCCCTGCGCGATCTCGAAGCCGCGCCCCTCGCCGAGCAGCATGTTCGTCGCCGGCACGCGCACGTCCTGGAAGTCGATCTCCATGTGCCCGTGCGGTGCGTCGTCGTAGCCGAAGACGTTGAGCGCGCGCACCACCGTCACGCCGGGGGCGTCGCGCGGCACCAGGATCATCGACTGCTGCTGGTGGCGCGCCGCCTCGGGGTCGGTCTTGCCCATGAAGATGAAGACCTTGCAGCGCGGGTCGCCGCCGCCGCTGGTCCACCACTTGCGCCCGTTGATGACGTAGGCGTCGCCGTCGCGAACGATGCGCGCCTCGATATTGGTGGCGTCCGACGACGCCACCGCCGGCTCGGTCATCGCGAAGCCGCTGCGGATCTCGCCGGCCAGCAGCGGCTCGAGCCACTGCTTCTTCTGCTCAGGCGTGCCGTAGCGCACCAGCACCTCCATGTTGCCGGTGTCGGGTGCGGAGCAGTTGAAGACCTCGCTCGACCACAGCACGCGGCCCATGATCTCGGCCAGCGGGGCGTACTCCTGGTTGCTCAGCCCGGCGCCGTACTCGCTCTCGGGCAGGAACAGGTTCCACAGCCCCGCGGCGCGCGCCTTGGGCTTGAGCTCCTCGATCACCGGCAGCGGTGTCCAGCGGCGCCCGGCCTGGGTATTGGCCTCCAGCTCCTGCCAGTAGCGCGCTTCGTTCGGGTACAGATGCTCGTCCATGAACGCCATCAGGCGCTCGCGAAGCTGCTGCGTGCGGGGGGAGTAGCTGAAGTCCATGCGTTCGGTCTCCGGGATCGGGGGGGGGGGGTGGGGGTGGTGGGGGCCGCGGCGGCGGCCGGATGCGTGGCGGCTTGCCCGGCGGCGGCCTTAGCGCGCGGCCTGCGCGAAGCGCCAGCCCATCTCGGCCAGCGAGCGCGTCGCCTCGCCGGTGGCGCGCGCCTGCGCGCTGGCGGCGATGCCGTCCAGCGCGCGCCGCGCGATGCCCTGGCAGATCGACGCCAGCCGGAACAGGTTGTAGGCGAGGTAGAAGTTCCAGTCCGCCATCACCGCGTCGGCGTCGGTGCGGCCGGTGCGCTCGCAGTAGCGGCGCACATAGTCGGCCTCGGTCGGGATGCCGAGCGAGGCCAGGTCCAGCCCGGCGATGCCGCGAAAGACGCCCGGCGGGATGTGCCAGGCCATGCAGTGGTAGCTGAAGTCCGCCAGCGGGTGGCCCAGCGTCGACAGCTCCCAGTCGAGCACCGCGAGCACGCGCGGCTGGCTCGGGTGGAAGATCAGGTTGTCGAGCCGGAAGTCGCCGTGCACGACGGCGACCTCGCGCTCGTCGCGCGCGCCGGCCGGGACGTTGGCCGGCAGCCACGCGATCAGTGCGTCCATCGCCTCGATGCGGTCGGTCTCGCTGGCGCGGTACTGCTTGCTCCAGCGGCCGATCTGGCGGTCGAAGTAGTTGCCCGGCCGGCCGTAGTCCGCCAGCCCCGCGGCGGCGACATCGACGCGGTGCAGCGCCGCGATGACGCGGTTCATCTCGTCGTAGATCGCGCCGCGCTCGGCCGGCGTCATGCCGGGCAGCGACTGCTCCCACAGCACGCGGCCGTCGACGTACTCCATGACGTAGAAGGCGCGGCCGATGACGGACTCGTCCTCGCAAAGCAGCGCCATGCGCGCCACCGGCACGCCGTGGTCGGCCAGGGCGCGCATGACGCGGTACTCGCGCTCGATCGCGTGCGCCGACGGCAGCAGCCTGGCCGCCGGCGCCGGCTTGCTGCGCATGACCCAGCGCGCGCCAGGCGTCGTCAGCAGGTAGGTCGGGTTGGACTGGCCACCCTCGAACTGGCTGACCTCGAGCGGGCCGGCGAAGCCCTCCAGGTGCTGCGCGAGCCAGCGCTGCAGCGTGTCGACGTCGACGGCGTGCTGCGCGCGAACGGGTTGCGTGCCTGTGGAGTGCTGCATCGATCCGGTCCTCTCAGGGCTGCGCGGCGTTGGTGCAGCCTCAGCTGCGCGTCGCGCGACGCGCGCTCGGTGCGGCACCGCAGCGCCGCAACGCTGCGCGACAGCGCCTCAGCGCTGCGCGATGTCGATCAGCGCCTGGCGCGACAGCACGACCAGCCGCGCCGGCTCGACGCGCAGCACACCCTCGCGCTCGAGCCGCTTGAGCTCCTGGTTGACGCGCTGGCGCGACGCGCCGAGCAGCTGCGCGAGGTCCTCCTGCGCCAGTGCGAGCCCGATGCGGATCGCCTCGCCCTGCGCGACCCCGTAGCTGCGTGCCAGCAGCAGCAGCTGGCGCGCCAGCCGGCTGCGCAGCGGCAGCGTGTTGAGCTCCTCGAAGTGCGCGAACATAAGCCGCAGGCGGCGGCAGTTCAGCCGCAGCAACGCGTCGTAGAGCTCGACATGGCGCGCCAGCAGCTCCTTGAAGTCGCCCTTGCGAACAACCAGCAGCGTGGTGTCGCCATGCGCGTCCGCATCGTGGGTGCGCGGCAGGCCGTCGAACAGCGCGATATCGCCGAACCAGGTCCCCGGCTCGACATAGGTCAGCGTGACGAGCTTGCCGGACATCGAGGTCGTGCTGACGCGCACCGCGCCGCGTGCCACGCCGGACCATTCCGCCGCCGGCGCGCCGCGCGCGCCGAGCGGGGTGCCGTCGGCCAGTCGCCGCACGCGCGAGCGCGCCAGGATGTCCTGCTGCAACGGCGGCGAGAGCTTCGCGAACCAAGGCCCGTTCTCGATATTCCTGCGTTCTTGCGGAGTCAGTGTAAGCGTCGGGTCCGACATCGCTTGTCCCGGCTGCGACAGCTCTCAGCGCACGAAGCGGGCGGCGCGCTTGTCGAGGAAGGCGCGCAGCCCCTCGCCGGCATTCGGGTGGAAGAGGTTGCGCACGAAGTGGTCGCGCTCGCGGTCGAGCTGCGCCGCCAGCGTCGAGCCGGGTGCCTCGCGCATCAGCGCCTTGGCGCTTTCGACCGCGTTCGGCGCCATTGCCGCCAGCCGCGCCGCCAGCGCGAGCGCCGCCGGCAGCGCGTGGCCGTGGTCGACGATCTCGTTGGCCAGCCCCCAGGACTGCCAGCGGCGGGCGTCGATCGGCTCGGGCAGCCACAGCATCTGCAGCGCCAGCGCGCTCGGCACGCGACGCGCGAGCTGCCAGGTGCTGCCGGCGTCGGGCGACAGCCCGATGCGGCCGTAGGAGAGCACGAACTTCGCATCCTCGGCCGCGACGACGAGGTCGCACGCGAGCACGAGCGCGCAACCGGCGCCGGCGGCATAGCCCTCGACGGCGGCGATCACCGGCTTCGGGCAGGCGTGCAGCGCCTCGACGAAGGCGCCGAGCGCGGCCATCGAGGCAAGCTGCTCGTCGGGCCCGCGATCGCGCACCGCGAGCAGCCGCTGCAGGTTGCCGCCGCCGCAGAAATGCTCGCCGTCGCCGCGCAGCACGACGCAGCGGACCTCGGGGTCGGACTCGGCGTGCGCCATCGCCTCCAGCCCGGCGGCGTAGGCCTGCAGCGACAGGCTGTTGCGCGTCGCCGGGTCGCTGAGGGTGAGCACGAGCGCGCCGTCGCGCTGCTCGGTGAACATCTGGGAGGCCATCGGTGGTCGTCCTGCGGGCAGCGGTGGCACGGCGCGCCGGTCGCCATGGGCTGCGCGCACCGAGGCGGTTCCAGCGCTTTCGTCGCCCCGGCACGACCGGCGGCGCCTGGCGCCGGGCGTCGATCGTGAACGATTGTGGCATGCGCGCATGCAGCAGCCGTGCGCCGGCGGCCGCATGCAGGCGTCATGCTAGAGTCGCCGCGCGTCGGATTCCGACCGCCTTGCCTGTCGCATGCCCATCCAGCGGACTCCGACCCGATTCACGGCCCCGAGCTCGGCGCTCTGGCTGCTCGCGCTGGCGGCGACGCCGGCCGCCGCGGTCTCGCTGGCGGCGCAGCTCGCGCCGGTGACGCTGGGCGCGGCGCTGGATCTCGAGGTCGGCGTGCAGCTGGAGGCCGGCGAGACGCTCGATCCGCAGTGCGTGCGGGCCGAGGTCATGCTGGGCGATCGGACGCTGCCAAGGGATGCAGTCCGCACGCGGCTGACCGGCCTGCGCCCAGGCGCCGACGGCCCGCGGCAGGCGGTGCTGCGCGTGCAGACGACGGCGCGGGTCGAGGAGCCGGTGGTCGAGCTCGTCGTGCACGCCGGCTGCCCGCCGCGGCTGTCGCGGCGCTACGTGCTGTTCGCCGACCCCCCACGCATCGACGCGGCGCCCGCGGTGGCCGCGGCCGCGGCGTCGGCACCG